>CAYGQY010000222.1:0-3954 GCA_964352195.1 uncultured bacterium | reverse complement strand
ACGTCAATCTGGCCGGCGGGGGGCAGCTGGCCTTCCGACTCTGGCTCGATCCCCTGGCCCTGGAGAAGCGCCAGCTCACGATCACCGACGTGGAGGAGGCGCTGGAGGAACAGAACGTGCTGGCCGCCCTCGGCCAGGTCGGTGACGCCCCCAGTCCGGATGGTCAGGCCACCACTCTGCCGCTGGAGATGGAGGGCCGGCTGCGCAGCGTGCCGGAACTGGAGCGGCTGGTGGTGAGCCGCACGCCCGAGGGTGGTGTGGTGCTGCTGCGGGATGTGGGCCGGGTGAGCCTTGACGCCGAGAGTTTCGAGAGCTCGGCCATGAATCTGGCGGGCGATCCCACCCTAGCGGTGCTGATCTTCCAGCGCGACGGCAGCAACGCCCTGGCGGTGAGTGATGCGGTGAACCGGGCCCTGGGGGAGCTGGAGCCCGACTTCCCTCCGGGGGTGGAACTGCAGCGGATCGTGGATGTGGCCGATACCGTGCGGGAGAGCATCCAGCTCACCTGGACCAGCCTGCGCGATGCGGTGCTGCTGGTGCTGCTGGTGCTGCTGGTGACCCTCGGCAACAGCCGGCTGGCGCTGGTATCGGCCGTCGCCGTGCCGGTGGCGCTGGTGGGCAGCTTCACGGTGCTGCGGCTGAGCGGCGGCTCGATCAACACGCTCACCCTCTTCGGCATGGTGCTGGCCACCGGCCTGGTGGTGGATGACGCGATCGTGGTCAGCGAAGACATCGGACGGCGCCTGGAGAGTGGCGAATCGCCCCTGCTGGCAGCCCGCCAGGCCATGAACGAACTGGGCGGCGCCGTGATCGCCACCTCCCTGGTGCTCGTGGTGGTGTTCCTGCCCGTCCTGGCCATGCCCGGCAGCATCGGGCGGCTGTATCAGCCGATCGCCATCACGATCAGCGCCACGATCCTCTTCTCCACCATCAATGCACTGACCTTCACACCGGTGGCAGCCAGCTGGTTGCTGCGCAAGGGCTGGCAGGAGCCCCGCTGGTTGCTCCGGAGCCTGGCCGCACCACAGCGCTGGCTGGAGTGGCTCCGCCGCCGCTACGGCCAGGCGCTGGAGCACAGCTTCCGGCGGCGGCGACTCATCCTGCTGGCCGTGCTGGCCGGCCTGATTCTGACCGGCTGGGGCCTGGGGCAACTGCCGACGGGCTTCATCCCCCAGGAGGACGACAGCCAGGTGCGGGGGGTGGTGGTGCTGCCCGGCGGATCCTCGATCCAGGCCACCGAACAGGTGATCGATCGGGTCCGCCAGGTGGTGGAGCAGGACGAACTGGTGAGCATCGGCAACTTCTATGCCGGCCGCTCCTTCGGCGACAGCGGCCCCAACCGCGGTCAGTTCTTCCTGCGCCTGAAGCCCCTGAGCGAACGGGGGCCCGCCCGAACGAACAGCAGCACCGCCGTGGCCCGTCGGCTGAACCGGGAGCTGCGCAGGGCGATCCCGGAAGCCAGTGTTCAACTCAGCGTGCCGCCGACCGTGCGGGGCTTCAGCGGAGAGGGGGGGCTGGAACTGGAGCTGCTCGATCAGAGCAGCGGACGCCTCAGCCTCCAGGCCTTCGAGCAGGAGGTCCGCGCCTTCATCGCCGAGGCGGAGGCGACCGGTCAGTTCGAGCGGGTGAGCACCCGCTTCAGCGCCGACTCACCTGTGCTGCGACTGAACCCCGACCGGCTGCGGATGGCCTCGCTCGGAGTCGAGCTCGACACCATCGTGGACACACTCGGGGCGAGCTTCGGCAGCCTCTACGTCAACGACAGCTTCGAGGGAGACCGGGTGCGGCGGGTGGTGGTGCAGCTCGACGGGGCCAGCCGCCGCAGCGCCGCCGATGTGGAGGCGCTGCGGGTGCGCAACGCGGACGGCGATCTGATTCCCCTGCGGGAACTGCTGCAGATCGAACAGTCCAGTGGTCCCACCTCCATCAGTCACAGCCGCCTGGCCCGCTCGATCACGGTGCAGGCGATCCCGGCCAGCGGAGTCAGCACCGGTCAGGCGATCGCCACGCTGGAGAAGGTGCAGGGCCAGCGCAACAGCCCGGTCACCGCGCTGGAGTGGGTCGGTCTGGCCCGGGAAGAGCGCCAGTCCGGCGGCAAGACCCAGCAACTGTTCGCCCTCGGGATTCTGGTGGTGGTCCTGGTGCTGGCGGGGCTGTACGAAAGCTTCCTGGACCCGCTGATCATTCTGATCTCCGTTCCCCTGGCCCTGCTCGGGGCCCTGCTCGGCCTGGCCGGCCGGGGCCTCTTCCTCGACGTCTACGGCCAGGTGGGGCTGCTGGTGCTGGTGAGTCTGTCGGCCAAGAACGGCATCCTGATTGTGGAATTCGCCAACCAGCGGCTCCGGGAGGGGCTGGCGCTGCGGGAGGCGGTGGAGGAGGCGGCTCTGAACCGACTCCGGCCCATCCTGCTGACGGCGATCTCATCGCTGGCCGGCTTCCTGCCCCTGCTGCTGGCCAGCGGCGCCGGGGCCGCCAGCCGGGTCAGCATCGGAACCGTGGTGTTCTTCGGTCTGCTGGTCTCAACCGGGTTGACCCTGTTCGTGGTCCCCGTGGTGTATCTGGAGATGAAACTGCTGGAGGGACGCCGCTGGTGGCCGCGAGCGGAGCAGCCATGAAAAAACCCCCGGCCGGAACCGGGGGCGGAGATCGGAGGTGCGTCCCTCGAGGTGACTGATCCGAGGGATCAGCCGAACTTGCCGGAGGTCGAGGCGATCAGGAAGGCTGCATACGTGAGGATGTAGCCGATCGTGAAGTGGGCGAGACCCACCACACGAGCCTGAACGATCGAGAGGGCCACCGGCTTGTCGCGCCAGCCAACCAGGTTGGCCAGCGGCGTGCGCTGGTGGGCCCAGACGATGGTTTCGATCAGCTCCTGCCAGTACCCCCTCCAGGAGATGAGGAACATGAAGCCGGTGGCCCAGACCAGATGACCGAACAGGAACATCCAGGCCCAGACAGCCAGGTTGTTCGAGCCGAACGGGTTGTAGCCGTTGATCAACTGGGAGCTGTTCAGCCAGAGGTAATCGCGGAACCAGCCCATCAGATAGGTGCTGGATTCGTTGAACTGGGCCACGTTGCCCTGCCAGATGGCCAGGTGCTTCCAGTGCCAGTAGAAGGTCAGCCAGCCCACGGTGTTCAGGGCCCAGAAGACAGCCAGGTAGAAGGCGTCCCAGGCCGAGATGTCGCAGGTGCCGCCACGGCCAGGGCCGTCGCAGGGGAAGGAGTAGCCAAAGTCCTTTTTATCGGGCATCAGCTTGGAACCCCGGGCATCCAGGGCACCCTTCACCAGGATCAGCGTGGTGGTGTGCAGTCCCAGCGCGATGGCGTGGTGCACCAGGAAGTCACCAGGACCGATCTGGAGGAACACATCGGTGTTGCCGTTGATCGCATCCAGCCAGTAGTGGTCGCCAGGGATGTTGGCCGAAGCCAGGCTGGCGGCACTGGCCGGATTCGAGAGCAGCACATCAAAGCCATAGATGGCTTTGCCGCTGGCGGCCTGGATGAACTGGGCGAAGACCGGCTCCACGAGGATCTGCTTCTCGGGGGTGCCGAAGGCGACCACCACGTCGTTGTGGACGTAGAGACCGAGGGTGTGGAAACCGAGGAACAGGGAAACCCAGCTCAGATGGCTGATCAGCGCTTCCTTGTGCTCAAGCATCCGGGCCAGGACGTTGTCCTTGTTGGCCTCGGGGTCGTAATCGCGGATGAAGAAGATCGCACCGTGGGCGAACGCACCGCACATCAGGAAGATGGCGATGTACTGGTGGTGCGTGTACAGCGCAGCCTGCGTCGTGTAGTCCTTCGCGATGAACGCGTAGGACGGCATGGCATACATGTGCTGCGCCACCAGGCTCGTCACCACCCCCAGCGCAGCCAGGGCCAGACCGAGCTGGAAGTGGAGGGAGTTGTTGATGGTGTCGTACAGACCCTTATGGCCCGCGCCGAGGTCACCAG
>CAYGQY010000221.1:0-3968 GCA_964352195.1 uncultured bacterium | reverse complement strand
GGTCTGGCGATGGCGTCTCTGCGGGGGGCTCGAAGCTGTTCGAGAGCCTCTCGCCCAGGGGTGTGCCGGTGCAGCCCGCCAGCAGCAGCAGCCCGGAGCCCAGAATGCCCACCACCGGCCCCCGACAGGGGAATGGAGGGCCGGAGGGGGAGGCCATCAGCTGGAGGCGGCCCGGATGATCCGCACGGCACTTGCCCGGGGGCGCCCGCTCTTGGGTTTGGGGGCGGCAACGGGGTCAGCCGTCTTGGCGGCCTTGGCCGCTCTGGGCGCCTTGGTGGTGCCGGCCTTCGGCTTGTCCGCCTTCGCGGCCTGGGCCGTTTTGGCGGGTGTCCGCTTGGCGGTGGCGGCCTTGCGCCCCTTGCTCCCGCCACTGGCGGCTTTCGCGCTCAGCAGCTCCACCGCCTGCTCCAGGGTGATGGTCTCGGCGCTGGTGCCCTCCGGCAGAGAGGCGTTCAACTTGCCCTGCTTCACGTACAGGCCGTAGGGACCATCGAAGACCTGGATGGATTCGCCCTCTCCATCCCCGGCGGGGCTGCCCAGGTCGCGCAGGGCGGTGCGGCCGCCGCGGCCGCGCTTCGGCATGGCCAGAAGTTCGAGGGCCCGGCTGAGCCCCACCAGCAGCACGTCGTCCTCGGCCTTGAGGGAGCGATAGTCCTTGTCACCCTTTCCTTTGTCGTGGACGACATAGGGACCGAAGCGACCCAGGCCGGCCTGCACCTTCCCACCCTCGGGGTGCTCCCCGAGCAGCCGCGGCAGGCGCAGCAGACCGAGGGCGTCCTCGAGGGCGAGCTCCTCGGGCTTCACGCCCTTGGGCAGGGAGGCGCGTTTGGGCTTCGGGGTCTCGTCGCTGACCTGGCCCCGCTGCAGGTAGGGCCCGTACTGGCCGAACAGGAGATAGATGGCCTCGCCGGTTTCGGGATCCTCGCCGAGGGCCTCCGGACCCTCGGCCTTCTGCCGCAGGATCAGCTCGGCATGGTCGGCATCCAGCTCGGCCGGGGTGATCTCGTTCGGCAGTGTGGCCTTCACCAGTTCCTCGTTGCCGTCCTCACCGACGCGCCTGGACTCCAGGTAGGCGCCGAAGCGGCCGATCCGCACCACGCAGGGCAGCCCTTCCAGGGCGATGGTGCGGGAGACGGTGGGATCGATGTCACCCTCCCGGCGCTGCACCTGGCTTTCCAGTCCGCTGTCGCCCTTGAAGAACTGGGTCAGGTAGGGAAGCCACTCCTCCTTGCCGGTGGAGATGTCGTCGAGGGTGCCCTCCATGCGGGCGGTGAAGCTGGTGTCCACCAGATCGGGAAAGTGCTCCTCCAGCAGACTGGTCACCGCGAAGGCCGTGAAGCTCGGCGTGAGGGCGTTGGCCTGCAGGGTGGCGTATCCCCGGTCGGTGATCGTACCGATGATGCTGGCGTAGGTGGAGGGACGACCGATGCCCTCCTTCTCCAGCATCTTCACCAGGGCGGCTTCGCTGTAGCGGGCCGGGGGCTGGGTCTGGTGGCCGAGGGCCTCCACCTCGCGACAGGCGGGGCGGTCGTCCGTCGCCAGGGCTGGCAGCAGCACTTCCTGACCCTCCAGCGCCGCTTCCGGATCGTCGCTCCCCTCCACGTAGGCGCGGAAGAATCCGGCGAAGTCGATGCGCTTGCCACCGGCCCGGAAGCGCGCCTCCCCCACCTCCAGCTCGACGCTGAGCAGGGTGAGCCGGGCGTCGGCCATCTGGCTGGCGACGGTGCGCTTCCAGATCAGCTCGTAGAGGGCGAGGTCCTTGCCGTCGAGCCCGGTGTCCTTCGGAGTGCGGAAGTGGTCCCCCGAGGGTCGGATGGCTTCATGGGCCTCCTGGGCATTGCGGGATCTGGTGCTGAACTGGCGCGGTGCCGGGCTCAGATACTCCGCTCCGTACTTCTCGCCGACGCAGGCGCGGGCTGCGGAGATGGCCTGGTCGGAGAGGTGCACCGAGTCGGTACGCATATAGGTGATGAAGCCGCGCTCGTAGAGCCCCTGGGCGGTGCGCATCGTGTCGCGGGCCGAGAGGCGCAGCTTGCGGTTCGCCTCCTGCTGCAGGGTGCTGGTGGTGAAGGGAGGAACCGGCTTGCGCACCGTGGGCTTCTCCTCCACCTGGGCCACCCGCCAGGGCTGGCGGGTGATGGCGTCCCGCAGGGAGCGGGCCTCCACCTCCTCCAGCAGCCGGGCCTTGCAGCCGGCCTTGAGCGCTCCGGTGGTCTCGTCGAAGTCGGCTCCGGCGGCGATCCGCTCGCCCCCGATGTGGGTGAGCCTGGCGTCGAAGCCGGTGCCGGCCTGCTCCAGCCTGGCCTTGAGATCCCAGTAACTGCCGCTGCGGAAGGCCCGCCGCGCCCGCTCCCGCTGCACCAGCAGTCGGACGGCCACCGACTGGACGCGCCCGGCCGAAAGGCCCCAGGCCACCTTCTTCCAGAGCAGCGGTGAGAGGGTGTAGCCCACCAGCCGGTCGAGGATGCGCCGGGTTTCCTGCGCATGGACCAGTTCCATGTCGAGCTCCCGGGTCTGCTCGAGCGCCCGGGCGATGGCGTCCTTGGTGATCTCATGAAACACCATCCGCTTGACCGGCACCTTGGGAGCGAGCAGCTGCAGCAGGTGCCAGCTGATGCTCTCCCCTTCCCGGTCCTCGTCGGTGGCGAGCAGCAGCCGGTCCGCTCCCTTGAGCGCGTCCTTGAGCTCCTTGACGATCTTCTTCTTGTCCTTCGGAACCACGTAGAGGGGCTCGAAGTGGTTGGTGGTGTTGACGCCCAGGTTGGCCCAGGTCTGGCCCTTGTAGGCGGCGGGGATCTCGCTGGCGCTGTTCGGCAGGTCGCGCACATGCCCCATCGAGGCCTCCACCCGGAACTCCTTCGGCAGGAATCCACGGATGGTGCGGGCCTTGGTGGGGCTCTCGACGATGACCAGGGTGTGCGCCACAGGCAGGCGGAAGACCGCTCCCTCTTTATCGCATCGGCGGCCCGGGATGCCGAACACGTTCCGCCAGCGCCGCTACAGTCCGCAGCACCGAGCCATCCCCAACACCAGTCATGACCGTGTTTTGCGCCATGTCGGCCGGTGCGGATCTGGGACTCACGGCCCTCCAGCTCAATGCCGGCGCCATTGCCCCGGAAAGTGCCGTGCTGGTGGCCCTGCTGGCCTGTCTGCTGGTGGATCTGGCTGGGGAGGAGGCGGCCAGCCGCTGGGTGCCCCCCATCTGCTATGGCGGGCTGGGCACGGCCCTGGTTCTGCTGGCCCTCCAGTGGAACGCCCCCCTCGAGCCCTCCTTCCTGGGCTCCTTCCTGGCCGACAACCTGGCGGTGGCGTTCCGGGGTGTCGTGGCGGCGTCCACCCTGCTGTCCCTGCTGATCAGCTGGCGGTACGTGGAGCGCAGCGGCACGCCAGTGGGGGAGTATGCCGCCATCCTGCTGGCCGCCACCCTCGGGGCCATGTTCCTGTGCGGTGCCACCGATCTGGTCAGCATCTTCATCTCCCTGGAAACGCTCTCCGTCTCCAGTTACCTGCTCTCGGGCTACATGAAGCGGGATGCCCGCTCGGGGGAGGCGGCTCTCAAATACCTGCTGGTGGGTTCGGCCGCGGCGGCGGTGTTTCTCTACGGCGCTTCCCTGTTGTACGGGCTCACCGGCGGTGAGACCAGCCTTGAGGCAGTGGGGCTGGCCCTGCAGACCAGCGCCACGCCGGTCACGGCCCTGGCCCTGGTGTTCGTGCTGGCCACGGTGGCCTTCAAGATCGCCGCCGTTCCCTTCCACCAGTGGACGCCGGATGTCTACGAAGGCTCCCCCACGCCGGTGGTCGCCTTCCTCTCAGTGGGCTCGAAGGCCGCCGGATTCGCCCTGGCACTGCGGCTTCTGGTGGGCTGTTTCGACAGCTTCGACGCCCAGTGGAAGCTGCTGTTCACCGTGCTGGCCGTGCTGAGCATGACCCTGGGCAACGTGGTGGCCCTGGCCCAGACCTCCATGAAG
>CAYGQY010000220.1:0-3986 GCA_964352195.1 uncultured bacterium | reverse complement strand
GGCCAGGGTGAGGCCATCCCGGCCGAGGCCGGGGGACCGGGTGATCCGGTCCCGTCCGGTCCCGACCTGCCCCCGCCGGGGGAGGAGCCCGGCGGTCCCCCGGCGGCGGCGCCCGAGCCGGTGGAACCTGAGCCCGTCCTGGAGGAGCCCGTGCCCGCCGATCTGGAGGAGATTGTCCGGATCGCCACCGATCGCCACTTCTCCGACGTTCACCTGGGCGTGGGTGAACGCCCCCGCTTCCGCGCCAGGGGCTCGATCGTGAGCACCCACTGGCCGCTCACCGATCCAGATCAGTTCCGCCGCTGGCTGGGGGAGATCCTGCAGCCCGAGGAGCTGGATCGGTTCGCCCGCGAGCGCGAGTACGACGGCTCCTTTGCCTATCCCTTCGTGCGGGTGCGCATCAACTTGCTCGAAACCATGGAGGGCTCGGCCCTCGTGCTGCGCCTCATCCCCCTGAGCATTCCCAGCCTCGATGCTCTGGGGATGCCCGCCGTGCTCAAGCGGCTGGTGGAGGTCCCCAAGGGGCTCATCCTGATGACGGGGCCCACCGGCTCAGGCAAGACCACCACGCTGGCGGCGATGCTCGACTGGATCAACACCACGGCGGCGAAACACATCGTCACCATCGAGGATCCGGTGGAGTTTCTGCACGACAGCCGCCGCTCCCTGATCCGGCAGCGGGAAGTGGGGCGCCACACCCGGGATTTCCACACGGCATTGCGAGCTGCGCTTCGGGAGGATCCCGACGTGATCCACATCGGTGAGATCCGCGACCGTGACACCCTGGCCACAGCCCTGGAGGCGTCCCAGACCGGTCACCTCGTGCTGGGCACCCTGCACACCAACTCGGCTGTGAAGGCCGTGACCCGGGCCATGGGGATGTTCCCTCCCCAGGACAAGGAGCGGATCCGCAAGGATCTGGCCGAATCCCTGGTCGCCGTGATTTCCCAGGGCCTGATCAGAACCCAGGACGGGGGACGGGCGGCCTACCACGACCTGCTGATCAACAACGATGCCTGCCGGGACTATCTCGAGCGCGGCGAGCTCGATGAGGTCGAGGAGATCATGGCCCGCAGCGGTTTCGAGGGCATGATGACCAGCAACCAGTCCCTGGCGGCGCTCGTGGGGGAGGGACGGGTCAGGCCCGAGGAAGCCCTCCGGCACAGCCTCAGGCCGAATGAACTGGCCCAGACCCTGCGGGGCCGGGTGCCGTGAGCCGCCGTCCGTCGTTGGGGAGCGGGGCCGCGGTCAGGAGCGGGTGGCGAGCCGGATCAGCACAAGACTGGCCAGCCCCAGGGAGAGCCCCAGCATGGCGAGACGCCCGTTCCAGATCTCGGCCTGGGGGGTGAACCCACGCCGCCAGGCGTTGAGCTCATCCGGCTCTACCGGAGCGGGCTCAAGGCAGTTCTCGCCGATCTCTGCTGGGGCCATCGGGCCAACCCGATAGGGGAAGTTCCATCACCATACGAGAATCAAAAGCAGGAACGTGTCCGATAGAGCTGGCCGGCCTGCTCAAGCGGCAGCCGTGCCGCCACTCCCAGGTCGGCCGGACTGCGGGCTCCCCCGGCCAGCCGCTGGGCGGCGGCCACCCCGATCATGGCCGCGTTGTCGGTGCAGAAGGCGAGCGGCGCCACTCGCCAGTGCAGCCCCAGGGCTTCGCACTGCTCGGCCAGGCGCGCCCGCAGGCGGCGATTGGCAGCCACACCCCCGACCAGCACGAGGGTGCCGAGCCCCTGATCCCTGGCACAGCGGCAGCTGCGCTCCACCAGCACCTCCGCCACCACCTGCTCAAAACTGGCGGCGATGTCGGCCACCGGCAGCGGCTTGCCGGCGGCCGGAAAGCTCTGGGCCAGCCGCAGCACGGCGGTCTTGAGTCCGCTGAAGCTGAAGGCATAGGGCTCGAATCCACCCCCGGGCCGCGAGATCCGGCCCTTCGGCAGCAGGAACCGGTGCGGATCGCCCGTGGTGGCGGCCGCCTCGACGGCGGGTCCGCCCGGATAGCCCAGGCCCAGCAGCCGGGCCACCTTGTCGAAGGCCTCCCCGGCGGCATCGTCGTGGCTGTGGCCCAGCCGGCGGTAGGCGCCCTCCCCGTCCACCCGTACCAGTTCGGTGTGCCCGCCACTGACCAGCAGCACCAGATAGGGCCCCTCGGGGAGGGGATCGCCGAGCTGCACCGAGCAGAGGTGGCCTTCGAGGTGATGCACCCCCAGGAAGGGGCGATCGTGCAGGCGAGCCAGGGTGCGGCCGGTGATCGACCCCACCAGCAGGGCGCCCACCAGTCCAGGAGCCACTGTCGCGGCGATTCCGTCCAGGTCGCCGTAGGTCAGCCCGGCGCGGCCCATCACGGTGGTGATCAGCTGGGGCAGGGCCTCCACGTGCCGCCGGGAGGCGATTTCCGGGACCACGCCACCCCAGCGGGCGTGCTCCTCCATCTGGGATGCCACGGCGCTGGCGAGCACCTCGCGGCCCCGCACGACGGCGGCGGCGGACTCGTCACAACTTGTTTCGACGGCCAGAACCGTGGGCATGGGCTCCGGTGTTCTCTTCTACTGTCCGCACGAGACATCCTGCCCCCTGGCAGGCCTTTTCAGGACCCGGACACGATGCGCCGACTCTTCGCCGTTCTGCTTTCCGCCCTGCTGATCGTCGGCTTCGCCCCCGTGGCGTACGCCGATGTGGCGGGGTTGACCCCCTGTGCTGAGAGCCCCCGCTTCCAGCAGCGGGCGAGCCAAGCCACCACCGACCAGGCCAAGGCCCGGTTCTCGAGCTACAGCCAGGCCCTCTGTGGCACCGATGGACTGCCCCGTCTGATCGTCGATGGCCGCTTCAGCCATGCCGGTGATTTCCTGATCCCGGGCCTCCTCTTCCTCTACATCGCTGGCACGATCGGCTGGGCCGGCCGCGCATACCTGATGGCCATCCGCGGCAGCAAGGACGCCACCATGCGTGAAATCCAGATTGATCTGCCCCTGGCGTTCAAATCCACTCTGTCCGCCGCCGCCTGGCCCCTGGCAGCCTTCAAGGATTTCGCCGGCGGAACCATGGTGGAAGCCGACTCCAAAGTGACCGTTTCCCCCCGCTGATTCCTGAAACCATGAAGAAATTCCTCACCACCGCCCCCGTCGTGGCCGCTGTCTGGTTCACCCTCACGGCCGGCATCACCATCGAGATTTTTCGCTTCTTCCCCGATCTGATCTTTCATCCCCTCTGACCCGCAGAGTCCAGGCCGGCTCCCTCAGGCCCGTTGGCCGAGGTGCACCGCCTGAACAGGACCCCGTCCGGGGTGCTTCACCACGGCACCGGGTCCTGGTCCCGGCACGATGGCGACCCTTCGGGGTCGCTTTGTCATGGGTGCCCCGATCAGCCGGGGCCGACCAGGCCGAGCAGCCCTTCGAGTTCCGCCAGGGCCACGGCCAGATCCCCGTTCACCACCACGGCGTCGAACTCTCCCTCCGCCTTCAGTTCCTCGGCGGCCCGGGCGAGCCGGCGCTGAATCGCCGCCTCCGTGTCGGTGCCCCGGCCGCGGATCCGCCGTTCCAGTTCCTCGAAGCTGGGGGGTTTGAGAAAGATCTGGAAGCCCTGCGGGCAACTGCGGCGCACCTGCCGCGCCCCCTCCAGTTCGATCTCCAGCAGCACGGGTCTCCCCCCGTTCAGGTGCTGTTCCACCGGTCCTCTGGGCGTGCCGTAGAGGTTTCCGGCGAATTCGGCCCACTCGAGCAGACCGCCCTCGCGCACGTCCCGCTCGAAGCCTTCCCGGCTCCGGAAGAAATACTGCTCCCCCTCCAGCTCACCGGGACGGGGCGTCCGGGTGGTGGCGGACACCGACAGCCAGAGCCGGGGGTGCCGACGCAGCAGTTTCCGCACCAGGGTGCCCTTGCCGACGCCACTGGGCCCGCTGATCACGCTGAGCCGCACGGGCCCGGCTGCCGAAGCCATGGGAAGAGGTGAGCGTTGGCCAGCAGAGTAGAAGCCGCGTCCACTGAGGG
>CAYGQY010000219.1:2330-4000 GCA_964352195.1 uncultured bacterium | reverse complement strand
CTTCACCTGATCGAACACCAGCAGGCTGTCGGCCAGCATCCAGCAGCCATCGGGGGGGGCATCGGCGGCGGCGGGATGCACCGGCACGCTGGGCTCGATCCAGCGGATCAGTTCATAGCCCCAGAAGCCGAACAGCTGCCCCACCGCCGGCAGACCTGGGATCGAGACGGGGCGCAGGCCCTCCAGGCAGCCGCGCAGCAGATCGAAGGGGTTGCCGCGAAGCTCCCGGCGGCGGCCGTCGCGCCAGATCTGCTCGCCCCGGTCAGCTCGGACAGAGAGGGTCCAGAGCGGATCGGTGGCCACGAAGCTCCAGCGACCCAGCTGTTCGCCGCCCTCCACGGACTCCAGCAGAACGCCATGGCTGCCGCCGGCTCCCACCTTCAACCAGGTCGTGAGCGGAGTCTCGAGATCGGCGGGCCAGCGGCGGGTGAGCGGGATGAAGGTGTGGCCGGCCGCCGCCTGTGCCAGGAACGCGTCGCGATCGGGAAAGGGCATCACGGCAACGGCCAGGCATAAAAAACGGGGCTCCCGGCCCCGCCTTTCTACAGGTTGGAGGATCCCGGTCCGAGGGGCTGGCGAGGCAGCGCAGCCGGGGGGATCCTGGAGCGCTTAGGGCTCAGGAATCGTAGGTGTTGCGGCCGGAGAACTTGAGAGTGGAGGGGTCGGGATTCTCGCCGATGCGACGGGGATTGTGCCCCACGATCGGGCGACCCTCGTTCACTTTTTCGGGGAAGACCCCATCCTTGGGATGGAGATATTCCGTGTCACCACCCGGGAAGATCCGGTAAATCTTGAAATCTTCGATCCGGGGCTTGAACTTGGTGCGCAGTTGGGTGCCCAGGGCCAGGCACTGCTCCTTGCGGGCGAAGTACATGATGTTCTCCCCCTCGTTCATCTCGGCCGCGCCACCCGTGGGCAGTTCAAACACCTGGGCCTTGCCGCTGGTCCAGGTGATGGCGTACTTCTCCTCGGTTTCAGCGGAATTGAGCAGACCGCCCGTGCTGCCGATGGACTTGGGAAGTTGACCGCTCAGCGCCGTTGCTGTCATGGCTGTTGGGGGAGGTGAGTCGGCGGACCCATCTCTGAGCCGGCGAACCATTTCGGCTGGAAACTAGCACCGAGATTCGGGGCCGCCCTGGGGCTTTGGCGCTCTCTTCACACCCGTCAACAAACCGGATCGCCCGGCGGCTCCGGGCTCTCCGCCACGGGAAAGAACACCGTCAGGCCACTGCCGTGGCGTTCGGTGAGGCGGCCCCCCAGGCTGTGGAACAGCCGCTGGGTGGCCTGGCGGCTGAGCTGCAGGCTTCCGGTGCGCGGATTCCAGCTCAGCACCGGGCTGAGGACGGCGTCATCGCCAGCCTCTCCGGGCGGGGGGAGCGCTTCGGACGCCTGATCATCGCTGCGGAGCTGCAGCTTCAGACGCGATCCCGCCGGTTGCAGCCGGATCAGCACGGTGCGGCCGGCCGGAAGTGAGCGGATGAAGCGGTCGATCAGGCCGCCAAGCATGCTTTCCAGGCGGTTCGGGTCGCTCAGCACCGGAGGCAGCTGGGGGGCGATCTCCAGGCGCAGTCCCAGGCCGCGGCGGCGCAGCTGCCGTTCCCAGAGGTCCTGGAACTGAAGCAGCAAGTCAGCCAGATCGGTACGGGCGAGCACCTGGGCCGGCCGCGGGG
>CAYGQY010000219.1:0-2320 GCA_964352195.1 uncultured bacterium | reverse complement strand
GGGCAGGTCCACCCGTCGCAGCAGGGAGCGGATCAGGGTGCGGATTGTGGCCAGAGGGGTGCGCACCTCATGGGTGAGGGCCTCGAGCAGGGCCAGCTCGTCGTCGCTCTGCTGGTGCGGGTCGCTGCTGTGGACCATGGGCTGGAGGGTGAGGCTCGGAGCCATCGCCGACAGCCGCTCCCCCAGGCGCGGCCAGAAACGAAGCGCTGCCCCCTCCTCGCTGCGCAGCGGCCCGAGATCCCGGAGGGCACGGCGCAGGCGACCGCCCGCGTCCGGGGCCGAGGTCTGCAGCCGCTCATCCACGAGCCGGAGGGCTTCCGAGAGGGTTGCCGGATCGAAGCGCACCAGCAGCCGGCGCTGCTGGGGTGGCCCCTCCAGGGCCAGGGCCAGCTGCAGTCCGGGGGTGATCAGCAGCAGCAGGGGGTCGGTGCCGTCCTCGGGCTCGAGGGGCAGCTGCTCGAATCCCACGGCTTCGCCCATCGCCGGGTCCGGCGTTCGCCCCCGCGTGCCCGGCAACTGGGGTGGAGCGGGGTGGAGCAGGCTCTTGATCTCCGCCGGCGTCCACACCCAGCCCTGCAACGGCCGGAGCACCTCCGGTTCGTAGAGGGCCGGCAGCGGAGAGGCCAGCCAGACCCCACGCAAGGGAGCCAGGGGAGGGAGCAGATCCTCCTGGAGAGTGGCCAGAGCCGCCCACCACAGGCGTCGGACGCTGTCTTCGTCGCTTTGCCCGGGGGGCACATCCCTGGCCAGGCACTGCCGCAGCTCGGCCAGGTTCACCATCGGCGCTGGGGGGAGCGGCCCCGCCGGGCCACCGAAGCGCACAGTCCCAGGGAGATGAAGTTCACCAGCATGGCCGAGCGGCCGTAGCTGAGCCAGGGCAGCGGGATCCCGGTGATCGGTCCCAGGCCGATCGTCATGTTGATGTTCACCACCACCTGGAACATCAGCATCGCGCCGATGCCCACCACCACCAGCGACTCGTAGTCGGTCCGGGCCCGGCCGGCGATCTGCAGCAGGCGCCACATCAGCAGCACGAACCCGAGCACCACCAGCATCGAGCCGACGAATCCGGTCTCCTCGCCCAGGGCGCTGAAGATGAAGTCAGTGTGCTGTTCGGGGATGAAGCGGAGCCTGGTGAGGGCGCCATGCATCAGTCCGGTGCCCCACAGACCACCGGAACCGATGCCCACCGTGCTCTGCAGCAGGTGGTACCCGCCGCCGAGGGGGTCCTGGGAGGGGTCGAGAAACAGGGTGAGCCGCGCCCGCTGGTGGGCCTTGAGGCCGTGCAGCCAGAGCCAGGGGGTGCCCGCGGCGAAACAGCCCTGCACCGCCAGCACCACGGCCAGAGCCACCCCCTTCCAGGGGAGGCACCGCCAGGCCACCAGCCCCATCAGGGGGATCCAGGCCAGCAGCGCCCAGGGCAGGGTGCCGGCAAGGATGGCCGTGACCAGGGGCGAGAGCAGCAGCAGCAGCCAGGCCGCTGGCATCCCCGACCAGAACATCATCACCAGCAGCACCGCTCCGAACACCAGCGAGGTGCCCAGGTCGGGCTGGATGAACACGAGCAGCCACGGCACGCTGATCATGGCCACGGGGCGCACCAGATCCACCGGCCGCTCGACCGGAAACCGGGAGAGCACTCCGGCCAGCAAGAGGATCGCGGCCACCTTGGCGAATTCCGATGGCTGCACGTTGAAGCCGCCGATGTTGATCCAGCTCTGGGCTCCGAGGGCGCTCACCCCCACCAGCCTCACCGCCACCAGGCTGGCCACCATCAGGCCGTAGATCGGCCACTGGAACCGGGCGATCCGCTCCAGCGGCAGCCGGGCCAACAGCAGGGCGATCGCCAGCCCCACCCCGGCCGCCACCCAATGCTGATACCAGTCGGCGTAGTCGGCCTGGCGCTGGGTGCTGGCGATCAGGATGCCGGCGACGCTCACCAGGGCCAGGGGGATGCCCCACAGCACCAGATCGACCTCCTGGAGCCGCCGCCGCCGGGGCGGACGCGTGCCCGAGAAGATGCTGCGCCGGCTGCCCAGCAAGGCCATCCAGATCAGGCCGGCATCAGGCTGGGGCTGACCAGGCGCTCGGCCAGGGCCACGAAGGCCCGGGCCGTGGCCGAGCCCGGCTGGGAGAGCACCACCGGCACGCCGCTATCCCCGCCCTCCACCACGGTGAGCTCGAGCGGCAGCTGGGCCAGCAGGGGGACCCCCGCTTCGGCGGCCAGCGCCTGGCCGCCGCCGCTGCCGAAGATCGCGTAGCGGGCCTCGGGCCGGTCGGGCGGAATGAAGACACTCATGTTCTCCACCACCCCCAGCAC
>CAYGQY010000218.1:0-4007 GCA_964352195.1 uncultured bacterium | reverse complement strand
CCTCGATCAGCAGCGTGGGCAGGGCCACCAGATCGGTGCGGCTCTTGTCGGCGGGAACTTTCAGGCTGGAGCGGGGTGCCGTCGGACGCTGCCGGAGCCCGTGCTTGGTGAGCAGCAGGTCGAGATCGGCCTCCTCCCCTCCATGGATGGGCAGGCGCCGGGCCACATGGCCGAGGGGGGGGAACTGGGCCAGAGGGTAGCGATCGAGCCTGATCTCCACCACCGACTCCTTGGCGGGGTCGAGATAGACCGCGTCGGTCTCGGGCAGGTCCACCGTCGTGAGGAGACGATCATCGAGGGGCATGGCCACCAGGCGCTCATCCTGCTGCTCCACCTGGGCCAGCAGGGAGGTGGTGGCTCGCTCGAGGATGCACTGCACCCCTCCCTCCGGTGAGCGGCGGCGTCCCCCTTCGCGGGTGATTCGAACGAGCACCCGATCACCGTTCCAGGCGTGGTTCAGCTGGTGGTCGCGGATGTAGATGTCCTCTCCGCCGTCATCGCGCAGGGCGAAGCAGAAGCCCTTGCTGGAACAGCGCAGGCGCGCGGCGATCAGGCTGTCGTCGTGACGCAGCAGCACCCCGGCCTCGTTTTCCTCGAGCAGGCCCACCCGGCTGAGACCGCCCAGGGCGATGCGCAACTGCTGCTTGTCCGGCTTGAGCGTGAGGCCGAGGGCCTTCTCGAGCCTGGCGAGCGGTAAGGCTTCCGAGGCGGGGAGCTGGTCGAGCAGGTCGGCGACCGTGAACTTCATCGGGGCGTCAGGGAAGGGAACAGGAGCTGGGCTGGGCGGCGAGCCGGCCGGGCCTGCCCAGCTCCAGGCCCGGCCGGCCGTGAACACCGAGGAGGGCGCGGAGAAGCCCCGTGGCGTCGGCCTCCAGATGTCGACTTTACGGACCCTCCTGCCCCGCCCGCAGGATCAACCGCAGCCCGAGGACCAGAAACCCCAGCGAGGCCGCCAGCTGGAGCGAGTCGGCGGGGATCAGCGTCGAGAGGGATCCTCCCGCCAGGGCCCCCAGCAGGCTGGCCAACACCAGGGCGCCGGCGCTGCCGAGGAACACCGCCAGGGGGTTGGGCGTGGTGCCGCTGATCGAGACGATGGTCAGCTGGGTCTTGTCCCCGAGTTCGGCCACGAACACGGTCAGGAAGGTGGAGGCCAGGAGGGGCAGCTGCATGACGTCAGGAGGTGAGGAGGCCGACGATGGCCTGGCCCCCGAGCCAGAGTCCCAGGGACACCATCAGCAGGCCGGCGATCCACTCCAGCCGCTGTTGCGGCAGAACGGAGGCCAGCCAGCGGCCCAGCAGCACCCCCACCAGGCTCGAGCAGATCAGGGCGAAGGCCGCCCCGATGAACACCAGCAGCGGCCGGCCCGACTGGGCGGAGAGCAGCAGCGCGGCCAGCTGGGTCTTGTCCCCCAGTTCCGCCAGGAAGACGGTGGTGAAGGTGGTGAAGACGATGGCCAGGAAATCCGGAGCGCTGGATGCCGCGGGGTCCAGGGCCTCCGCCCCGGAATCCAGGGCCTCGGCCCCGGAGTCGAACCGGTCGCTCATGGCCGGCCCGAGGGAGTGGACGGATCCGGAGCGGGCCGGCGCGTGGCGCGCTCGAAGCGGCGTAACACGCCGCTTCGCCCCCCGTACTCCTGGCGGATCTGCTGCCGGCAGCAGGCGATCGCGAAGGCTTCGGCCTGCTCGGCCGGCACCCCGAACAGCGGTGCCAGGGCACTGACCCGGCAGAAGTCGGGGCGCTCGTCGTAGATGCGGCAGCGCCGCCCGCCGATGTCGAAGTGGAGGCACCAGCCGTCGGGTCCGACCATGGCGAGATATCGCTCCCGCTGGGGGGGGCTCAGGGCCTTGAGCGCCTCGCCGCGCTCGGCCGGATCCAGGCGGCAGCAGGCCCCGCAACCCTGAATGCAGCTCCAGTGGGTTCCGCCGCTCATCGGGTCCGCCCCCGCCGCTGTGACAAGCCGTCACAGTGGCATGCCACGGCCGCTCCTGCCGGGCTCAACGGCCCGTACGCTGAGCCCAGGACTGCCCCCTGAGTGCCGCATCCATGGGAATCGATTTCCATCTGATCGCCAATTTCCTCGCCCTGGCCCTGATCACCCTGGCCGGTCCTGCGGTGATCTTCATTCTCTTCTACCGCCGCGGCGCTCTCTGAGCGCCAGCCGGACCCAGGTCCGTCAGGCTCCCAGTCCAAGGGCCAGGGAGGCTTCTTCGATCAACGCCCGCAGTTGGGCGGGCAGATCCGTGGCCGGCAGACAGGTCTTCAGTTCCCGTCCTTCCGGATTCCTGATCAGCAGAGCGTCCCCCTGCCGGGAGCAGCGGTAGGCGCGGTCGCCACGCACCAGCACCACCTCTCCGTCTCCGCTCGCCCGCAGTCCCACGACCTCCAGCTGGAGACGCTCCTCCCCCTGCCAGGTGTCGCAGCGCAGCCGGAAGGCCACATCCACATGCTCGGGGAGTCGGCCGTCCCCCTGCCAGCGCCAGGCGATCGCCCGTTGCCGGGCGCCGTTCTGCTCGAGGCTCAGCTGGAGATGGCCGCCCCGCACCAGGCGCTGCTCGATCACCCGGCAGCCGGAACTCCAGAACACCGGCGCCGGTAGCCCCGCGCCGAGGGGTTCGAGCCGCTGCAGAGCGCGCCAGAAGTCGCGGCTGATCCGATCCAGCGGGAGCCGGGCCTCCGGCTCCACCGGTGTGCCGCGGCTGCGCCCGGCCAGCCAGTCGCCGGCCAGACCGTTGAGGGCGGCGTGGAGTTCGGCCACCCGTTCGGCCCGAACCGTGAAGCCACCCGCCGCCGGATGTCCCCCGTAGCGCTCGAGCAGGGCGTCGCAGTGCCGCAGCGCCGCATCCACGGCGAAGCCGCGGGGGGCCCGCACCGAGGCCCGCAGCCGGCCCTGGCCTTCCGAGGCCAGCAGGGCCACCGGCAGGCCGAACCGTTCCACCAGACGGGCGGCCACCACCCCGATCACGCCGTGGTGCCAGTGGGTCTGGGCCAGCAGCAGGAATGGGGTGCCCTCGGGACCATCGGCCTCGACCAGGGCCGTGGCTTCCGCCTCGATGGCGTCGCAGAGCTCCCGGCGCTGCCGGTTCAGGGCTTCGCAGTCCTGGGCCAGCTCCATCGCGCGGCTCCGGTCGTCGGTGGTGAGCAGGTCCACCACCAGGGCCGGATCGCCCAGCCGTCCCACGGCGTTGATCCGCGGGGCGAGCCGAAAGGCGACCGCCGTGGCGTCGAGCGGGATTTCACCCACGCCCGCCAGCCGTTGCAATGCCTGAAGCCCCGGCAGGGTCGTCCCATGCAGGCCCGGCAGGCCCTCCCGCAGCCAGCGCCGGTTCACCCCCAGCAGTGGAGCCATGTCGGCGATCGTGCCGATGCAGAACAGGTCCATCGCCATGGCGGTGGCGTCGGGGCGGCCGAGGTCGGTGGCCAGGGTGCGACCCAGCAGGTAGGCCAGTCCCACCCCCGCCAGTCCCTGGTAGGGGGACCCCGGGGGGGTGCAGGCCGGATGGAGCAGGGCCAGGTAGGGAGGCGGCTCGGGCGGAAGGGTGTGGTGATCGGTGAGGATCACCTCCAGCTGCAGCTGGAGGGCCCGCTCGAGCGCCGCGCTGGCGGCGATGCCGTTGTCCACCGTGACCAGCAGCCGCACCCCCTCCGCCGCCAGGCGCTCCACCATGGCGACGTTGAGGCCATAGCCCTCCTCCATCCGGCTGGGGATGGCCGCCCGCGGGCGGGCCCCCAGGCCGCGCAGCACCCCCACCAGCAGGGCGGTGCTGGTCATGCCGTCGGCGTCGTAGTCGCCGCAGATCGCAACCGCTTCGCCGGCCACACAAGCCTGGCGCAGCCGCTGGACCGCCACCCCCAGATCGGCGAAGTGGTGATGGGGGTCGGGCGCCTCCGGTGGATTCAGCAGGGCCTCGATCGCCTCCGGGCTGTGGTAGCCACGTCGGGCCAGCACCGCCAGCAGCTCGGGCGGGAGTCCGCCGGTGCTGCCCCCTCTGCCGGGGGCGTCGGGGGG
>CAYGQY010000217.1:0-4016 GCA_964352195.1 uncultured bacterium | reverse complement strand
GGCGCTGCTGCTGCTCGCCGCCGATGCCGATCCCGACCAGCCCTGGTGTGAGGCGGTGGCCGAGCTGGCCGAACGCCAGCCCGCCGTGATCGCCTGGGGCCGCGCCTGGCGCCCCGGCGGCGCGGCCAGCCCCACCCCCGCGCTCGATCCGCCCACCGCGCCGAGCTGGATCCTGCTGCCCCGCGGCGCCTGGCCCCTGCCGGCCCCGCTGGCCGAGCAGCAGGGGGCCGATCCGGCCACCGCCCTGGCCGGCCTGCTGGAGCGGGCCGCCGCCGAGGGCTGGCCGGCCCTGGAGGCCAGCGATGCCGCTCCCCTCGAGCGCTGGGGACCGGCCCGGCCAGCGCCGCCGGCGCCGCTGAAACCGCCGGCCGGGCTCCCGATCCAGCGGCTCGGCAGCACGCCGGAGGGGGGCGTGCGGCTCAGCCTGCTGCTCGAGGGTGAGGCCACCGGGCTGGAGCGCTGGCGCCGCGCCCTGGCGGCCGAGGGGCCGCTGGCCTGGGAGCTCCTGGAGCTGAAGGCCCCGGAACCGGCCGGCGGCGCCGGCGGCGAAGCCTGGCGGCAGGCCCGGGGCGAGCTGCTCTGGTGGCTGCGGCTGGAGGAGCAGGCCGGCCCTCCACCCCTGGCGCTGCTGCCGGTGCTGAGCCGCGCCGGCCGCAACCCCTGGATCGATGGCCTCTCGCTCCCCGGCGCCCCGCCCCTGCTGCGCCGCGCCGTGCTGGAGCGGCTGGGATCGGCGGCATTGCGGCCCGAGGTCCGCCGGAGCGCCGGCCTGCGCCTGCTCGCCCTGCCCCTGCTCCCCTGGGGCCCGGCCCGAAGCCAGAGTGGGGGGCCCGCCGGCCCTGCCGTGGACCCCGCCGTGGACCCCGCTCCCAACCCGGATCCCGATCCGCTCTGGCAGGCCGCCGAGGCCGGACTTGCCCGCGCCGAGGTGCTGCTGCTGGCCCAGCGGCAGCGGATCGGGCAGCTCGAGGCCGAGCTGGCCCAGCTCCGTGCCCAGGCGGAGGAGCCCCATGGGCGTTCGGTGACTGAATCCGGGTCTGATTCCCAGTCCCAGATACGGTCCGGCTGAGGGTTCCGCCCCACGCCCCCATGGCCGCCACCATCTACCTGCACTGGAGCGCCACCCCCTACGACTGGGTGCGCCAGGGGGTGTATCACACGATCGTGGCCGGCGACGGGCGCCTGCACCGGCTGCACGCCTACAACATCGACCTCAACACCCACACCTACCGGCGCAACAGCAACGCCATCGCCCTCTCCTGCGCCTGCATGGGCGGCCGGCCCGATCCCTGGACCCTGCCGCCCACGCCCGCCCAGATCGAAGCGATGTGCGCGGAGGTGGCCGCGGTGGCCCGCGGCTGGCAGTGGAGCCCCGCCGCCATCACCATCCAGCGGGTGATGACCCACGCCGAGGCCGCCTCCAACCGCGACGGCCGCGAACGGCACGACAACTACGGCCCGGTGATCTGGGGCGGCAGTGGCGAACGCTGGGATTTCCTGCAGCTCCGCCGCAACGGCCCCACCGACGGCGGCGACCAGCTGCGCAGCCGCATCCGGGCGCTGATGGCGGCCGGCGGCCCCCCGCCCGCCGCCAGCGGGGCCGCCGAGCCGCTCGCCTTCCGCCGCACCACCACCATGCCCGCCCGCGACCGGGACCTGGCCGTGGAGATCGATGCCAACGGCACCAGCTGGGCCCGGGTGGCCGACCTGCTCGCCCTCTACGAGATCCCCTACGAGTGGAGCGCCGACCAGCGCCGCATCCTGATCGGCAGCGCCGATGTGGCCCCCAGCTACCAGACGGACGCGGTGCAGGCCTCGATCGGCTGGCCCCTGGTGGAGCTGAGCCTCCAGGGCGGCCAGTCGCCGGTGATCCTGATCGGCATCCTCCGGCAGGGGCGGGCCTGGTGCCGCGTGCTGGAGTTCGCCGAGGAGTTCGGCATCAGCGTGGGCTTCGAGCCCTTCACCCTCGGCTACCGGAGGGGCGGCTGATCCGCCTCCAGCCGGTCCAGCAGGCGACCGAACTGGGCCAGCCGCTGGCGGGCCTGCTGGCGCCAGTCGCCCGGCTCATCGAGGCCGGCGGTGGGCTCCGGCGGCAGATCGGTGGGGGCCAGCTGACGCAGCAGCTCCAGCCGCCGCCCCGCCGGGGCGTGGTCGGGCTGCAGGTCCCGCAGGCCGCGGAAGGCCCGCTCCGCCGCCCGCCAGTCTTCGGCCGCCAGGGCTTCCTCGCCCCGCTGCCAGAGGGCCTCCCCCTGGGTGGCGCGCCGCTCGCCCAGCAGATCCTCCCGCTCGGGCGCCAGCGCCACCGCCCGGTCCCAGGCGGCGATCGCCTCCGGCCAGCGGCGCCACCGCCCCAGCCGCCGGGCCAGCTCCAGCCAGAGCGCCAGATCCAGGGGCTCCAGCGCCACCCCCTGGCGCAGCACCGTGAGGCCCTCCTCCTCCCGGCCCTGGGCGTCCACCGCCAGGGCCAGGGCCAGGTGGTGATGGGCCGCCGCCTGGCCCCGGGCCCGCAGGCGCCGCAGCAGCGGTTCGGCCTCCCCCCAGCGCTCGAGCCGCAGCAGCGCCTCCAGCAGCAGGGCCTCCAGCTCCTCCCGCTCCGCCCGGCACTCCGGCTCCGGGGCCGCGAAGGCCAGCCGCTGGCGCAGTTGACGCGCCGCGTCCTCCACCTGCCCCTGTCCCAGCCGCAGCCGGGCCAGCTCCAGCTCCACCGGCACCAGGTGGGGGCGGGCGGCCAGCACCGCCAGGAACGCCAGCTCCGCCGCCGCCGGATCGCCCCGGTCGCGGGCCTGCCGCGCCCGCTGCAGGGCCGCCGCCACCTCCAGGGCCGAGGCCGTCGGGGTCAGGTCCATCCGGTCAGGTCCAGCGGGTTGGTTCTCAGGGCCATCGGCTGAGCCAGCGGCGGCTCCAGCGGCCGCTGCCCCCCTGGGAGGGCCGCCGCCGGTAGAGATACCAGAGACGGTTGAGCTGGAAGGTGCGCCGGTTGGCGCGCTCCAGCTCCGGATCACTGCCGATCGTGGCGCTGCGGCCGGGATTGAGCGCCGCCATCGCATCGTGGGCGAAGCGGCCGTCGAGCTGCTCCACCTGGCGGCAGGCCTGCAGCCGCTCGCGGTAGTCGAGGTCCTCGCAGTAGGCGGGGTGGAAGCTCTCGTCGAACAGGCCCACCCGGTCCCAGGCCAGGGCGGTGATCAGGAAGGCCGAGAAGGCGTCGCCCCCCGGCAGCAGGGGCAGGAACTGGGGCCGCTCCGGATCCAGGCGCTCCAGGGCCCCCGCCAGCACCCCGGGGGCCAGCACCACATCGTTGTTCACGATCAGGGCGAGGGCCGCCTCGGGAAAGCCCAGCAGGATCTGGTTCCAGGCCGCCGCCACCCCGCCGTTGCCGAAGGGCCGCGCCACCCGCACCCGCTCCACGCCGGGATGCCCCTCACGCTCCAGCCGCCCCAGCAGCGCCCGCAGCGCCTCGGCATCGGCATCGCCGCGCTCGCCGCTGTTGTCGACGATCGCCAGGGTGCCCACCGGCCGATCAAGGCTGGCCAGCAGGCGCTCCAGCAGGTCGGGGCGGTTCAGCACCGGCACGCCCACCAGGGGCAGCACCCCCGCCGCCGGCAGGGGCGGCGCCAGGCGCTCCAGGCCCGACCAGAGCCGCTCCAGCAGGATCTGATCCCCGCTGCGCTCGGCCACATCGGCCAGGCAGCGCAGCAGCTCCACCGGCAGCAGCTCGGCGGCCGGCCCCCGCCGCGGCATGGCCGCCAGGGCCTGCTGCAGCCAGGCCAGCGTCGCCTCCCAGGCGCCGCGGCGATCGTCCACCTGCAGCAGCAGCTCGATGGCGGCGGCGCGCTGCTCGGGGCCCTGGGCCGGAGGCAGCTCCCGCACCTGGGCGCCGTAGCGCTCCCCCAGCCGGCGCCAGCTCTCCACCGCCGCCCCCAGGGCCGTGAGCCCGGGGGCCGTCCCGGGGGGCCACTCGGGGGCCTGCTCCTCCACCTCGATCCCGCCGGCGCCGAGAGTGGGGGAAGCCTAGGCAC
>CAYGQY010000216.1:0-4025 GCA_964352195.1 uncultured bacterium | reverse complement strand
GCTGTGGTGGGGCGCCCGGAACGGTCGGCGCTCCAGCAGGGTGCCCTGGGGGGGCAGCAGGCCCGCCACGGAGTGGACCTGGGTCAGTTCCAGGGCCTCGGGGCGGGGGAGCGGAGGCAGCAGGTCCGGCAGACGGCGGGCGAGCATGGTCTTGCCACTGCCCGGAGGGCCCACCAGAAGCAGGTGATGCTCCCCCGCTGCGGCGATCTCCAGGGCTCGTTTGCCGTGGGGCTGCCCCCTGACGTCAGCCAGATCCAGGCGCGGGGACCTGCCCTCTTCCCCGGCCATGGCCACCGGTTCGGCCGGGGGGCGGCACGGGTTCCGCACCAGCTCGATCACCTGCCGCAGCTCCCTGGCCGGCCAAATCCTCAGCCCCTCCACCAACCGGGCTTCGGCCGCGTTGGCCGCCGGAACCACCAGACCCCGGGCGCCTGCCCGCCGGGCCGCCAGCGCCAGGGCCAGCACGCCCCGCACCGGGCGCAGGCTGCCGTCGAGCCCCAGCTCCCCCGTGCTCCAGACCCCCTCCAACTGGGCGGGCGGCAGCTGGCTGGAGGCGAGCAGCAGCCCCAGGGCGATCGGCAGATCGAAGGCTGGCCCCTCCTTGCGCAGATCGGCCGGGGCCAGGCTGACGATCACCCGGGTCAGGGGCACCCGGAAGCCGCTGTTGCGCAGGGCTGCCCGCACCCGCTCCCGCGACTCGCGCCCCGCCGCATCGGCCAGCCCCACGATCTGGAGTCCCGGCAGGCCCGGGGCGATGTCCACCTCCACGGCGATCGGGCTGGCTTCGAGGCCCTGCAGGGCGGCCGTGGTGCACCGTGCCAACATCGGCGAATCGGCGGTGGACACCTTCCAGTGCCCAGCCCGTCCCACCTCCCGTCGAGCCCGGCGTCATGGCTGCCAGCGACACAATCTTCGGCCGCGTTCTGCGGGGGGAGATCCCCTGCGACCAGGTCCATGCCGATGACCTCTGCCTGGCCTTCCGCGACATCCATCCCCAGGCCCCGGTGCATGTGCTGGTGATTCCCCGGGAGCCCCTGGTGAACCTGGCCGATGCCGAGGAGCGTCATGCCCCGCTGCTGGGCCACCTGTTGCTGGTGGCGGCAAGGGTGGCCCGCCGGGAGGGGCTGGAGAGCTGGCGCACGGTGATCAATTCCGGCGCGGGCGCCGGTCAGACCGTGTTCCACCTGCATGTCCATGTGATCGGCGGCCGTCCGCTGCACTGGCCTCCTGGATGAGGGCCCCGGTCCTGGGATCCCGGCCGGGCCCGCCAACGGCGAGAATGCGCCCCATCTGCAACCCTTCATGCGCGCCCTGACGGCCTTCCGCGACCAGCTAGGCAAGCTGCAGCGACTGGCCCAGCCTTACTTCCTGCCCCTGGAGGAGAGCAGCTCAGGGCAGTTCCTGATGCTGGTGGTGGCCCTGGTGGCCGTGGTGGTGGGCCTGACCCTGCTGCTGCTCACCGGCGTGGTGGCGGCCAGCGGTGCCCTGATCCCCGCCCTGCGGGACCGGTTCCTGCCCGGCGTGCCCCAGCAGGTCGCGGGGCTCTGGAGCGGGCCGATCGCACCGGTGATCATGGTGCTGTTCGTCGCCGGACTGGCGGCGTTCGGCTGCCTGCGGGGCAAGCTGCGCCAGGGACGCTGGCTTCCCTGGCTGCTGATGGGGGTGATCACCCTGCTGATCCTGGTGATCAACGGGATCAACGTGGGGATCAGCTTTGTCGCCCGGAACGTCGACAACGCCCTGGTCGCCTACGACCAGGATGGCTTCTGGAAGATCGTCGGCATCTATGCCTTCTGCCTGGTGCTGGCTCTGCCGATCCGGGCGATCCAGAGTTACCTGATTCCGAAGCTCGGTCTGCTCTGGCGGGAATGGCTCAGCACGCGGCTGCTTGGCCGCTATCTATCGAACAGGGCCTATTACAACCTCAATCCCAACGATGAATCCCTGGAGGAAATCGACAACCCTGACCAACGGATCTCCCAGGATACGGCGAGCTTTACCGGTACCAGTCTGAGCGTGACGGTGGAGATCATTTCTGCCCTGCTCACCTTCGTGAGCTTCATCATCGTGCTATGGAGCATCAACGGGAAGCTGGCCCTGCTGTTACTGGCCTATTCCACCGCCGGGACGGCTCTGATCATCTTCGCCAGCCGGAAGCTGGTGGCCCTGAATTACCTCCAGCTGAAGCTGGAGGCCGATTTTCGCTACGGCCTCGTTCATATCCGTGACAATGCCGAATCGATCGCTTTTTACCGGGGTGAAAAGCAGGAAGGAAAGGAGGCTGAACGGCGTCTTGGCGGGGCCATCATCAATTACGACCGGTTGATCATCTGGGAGGCGCTCATTCAGGTGATTCAGCGTTCCTATGACTACTTTTCCCGCTTTCTGCCTTGGCTGGTGATCGCGCCAATCTATTTTGCCAGGGAAGTGGATTTCGGCGTGTTCGGTCAGGCCAGCATCGCCTTCAGTCAGGTGTTGTTTTCGGTGAGTTACATCGTCAACAACATTGATCGGCTGGCGGCCTTCTCAGCCAGCATCAGCCGACTGGAGGGCTTCCAGGGAAAGATGGAGGAGATCTCCTCGGAGGCCGTCGCCGCCCAGGCCGCTTCCGCCGCCTCGGTTGCCGCCCAACTGGCCAGCACCCCGGGTGCCCTGGCCCCGCCGGCCGATTCCATCCTGGTCAGCCATGCGGATCTGGTGCCGCCTCGCAGCAACCGCTGCCTGATTCGGGACATCAGCCTGGAGGTGGGCCCCCGCCAGCGGCTGCTGGTGGTGGGCCCCAGCGGCTGTGGCAAGACCTCCTTCCTGCGCATGGTCAGCGGCCTCTGGCCGCCGGCCGCCGGCAACGTGCAGCGGCCGCCGCTGGCCGAGCTGCTGTTCATTCCCCAGAAGCCCTACATGATTCTGGGCAGCCTGCGCGAACAGCTCTGCTATCCGCTGCAGCCCGAGCGCTTCAGTGACGACCATCTGCGCAGCGTGCTTGAGGAGGTGAGATTGCCGGAGCTGGCCCATCGCTACCCCGATCTCGACATCAATCAGGACTGGCCCCGGTTGCTGTCCCTGGGAGAACAGCAACGCCTTGCCTTCGCGCGGCTGCTGCTCAATTCCCCCCGGTTCGTGGTGCTCGATGAGGCCACCAGCGCCCTTGATGTCGGCACCGAAAAGCACCTCTACCAACGGCTCACGGAGCGGGAGATGGCCTTCGTGAGCGTCGGCCACCGTCCCACCCTGGTGGCCTTCCACGACACGGTGCTCGAACTCGACGGCAAGGGGGGCTGGCGGCTGTTTCCCGCCACCGGCTATGACTTCGGCCGTGGCTAACCCGGCTGAGCCGCCCCGATTCCGTTCCAGTTCACTCCCTCGATGACCCCTCCGACCAACCCCTTGTCCCCGGCCACCAGCGCCACCACCTCCGATCCTCCCGCCTTCGGTTGGAGCGCCTACGCCGAGCGGGTCAATGGGCGGTTCGCCATGCTCGGCTTCGCGGCGGTGCTGCTGATCGAAGCCCTCAGCGGGGACACCTTCCTCCACTGGGCGGGCCTGGTGCCCTGATCAGGGCAGGTCGATCAGATCCACCTGCCACAGTCCGCCCCGGCTGATCTGCACCGCCAGCGCCCGCCCGTCTGCGCTCAGGGACACCTGGCGGGGAACACCGGGGGGATCCAGGGGGAGTGGCTGCAGGCTCTCGCTGGAGCGTCGGTAGAGGACCAGTTCCGTCCGTCCGTCCCGCTGACGCACCACGGCCAGGCGGTCGCCGCGGGCGTCCACGGCCACGCTGAGCGGCTGGGCATCGGGACGGTTCAGTCCCGGCAGCGGCACGGGCCGAGCGCTCTCCAGATCGACGAGCACCACCCGCTCGCGGCCGTCCCGTCCAGTGATCAGGGCGAGCCAGCGTCCGGACAGGGAGGGATCACGGTTGAGGCCGGCCTGGGCCAGGCGCTGGTTGAGTGGCGGCACGGGTCGCAGCGGCGGGGGGGGGCGGCGCCCCCGCCCCCCGCCCCCGGGCCCCCGCGCGGGCGCCGCGG
>CAYGQY010000215.1:0-4075 GCA_964352195.1 uncultured bacterium | reverse complement strand
CGCCCGAGGCCACGCCCGGGCGTGCCCAAACGAGCGGGCCACCGCCCAGCTTCGTGAAGCTGGCCATGCGCAACATGGTGCGCAAGGGCCGCCAGAGCCTGCTGCATTTCGGCCTCACCGCTGCGGGCTTCAGCGCCGTGCTGTTGCTGCTGGCCTGGTTCGGGCGCCCCAGCCTGCCCCAATGAACGGCGGCGACCTCGCCGGCGGGAGGGGACAGACCCGGCCGGACCCCGAGCTGGACCTGGCCTTCCGCGTGGCTGGGAGCGTGGCGCCGGCCCTGCTGGACCAGGCCGGTCCCTGGGCCGATCCGAAGCATGGCGAGGCGCTCTGGCGGGGCCGGCTGAGCGGCTGGCTGGCCGACCTGACCGCCGAGCTTCCCGCGGCGCTGCGCCGCGGGGCCTACAGCGCCGGCCTGGAGCTGTGTGATGACGCCACCATCGCCGAACTCAACGGGCAGTGGCGACGGATCAACGCCCCCACCGATGTGCTCGCCTTCGCGGCCCAGGAGGAAGGCGGCGAACCCGGCACGCCCCAGCCCCCTGCCGGCGGCCCGGACGACCCAGAGAGCGAACCGCTGGAACTCGGGGACATCGTGATCTCGATCGAGACCGCCGCCCGCCAGGCCATGGCGGCGGACGTGAGCCTGGCGCGGGAACTGGCCTGGCTGGCCAGCCACGGGCTGCTCCATCTGCTCGGCTGGGACCATCCCGATGAGTCCAGCCTGGAGGCGATGCTGCAGCGTCAGGACCAGCTGCTGGAGGATGGAAGCGGTGGCCGTCGTGACGGCCACCCTGGCCAGCAGCGGTAACGTTCAGGCCGACAGCATCCCGTCGCGTGGCCTCGGATGGTGATGTGGACGCGCCCAGGAGACCCGATGACCACCCTGGTACCTCTCGAACCCGTTCCGATGGCACCTGAGTCCTCGCGGCGGAGCCGGGGACAGCGGCCCGGGGCCTGGCGGGTGGCCGGGGATCTGCCCAACAGCTTCCGCTACGCCGCCCAGGGTCTGGCCTACGGCTTCAGCAGCCAGCGCAACTTCCGCGTGCATGTGATCACCGGGGTGGTGGTGTTCGCCCTGGCCCTCTGGCTGCAGCTGAGCCTCGACCGCCTGGCGGTGCTGGTACTCACGGTGGGGGCGGTGCTGGTGCTGGAGCTGGTGAACACGGCGATCGAGTCGGTGGTGGATCTGGCCATCGGCCGCCGCTTCCACCCCCTGGCACGCATCGCCAAGGACTGCGCCGCCGCCGCCGTGCTGGTGGCCGCCCTGGCCTCGATGCTGATCGCCCTGCTGTTGCTGCTGCCGCCCCTGCTGGAGCGGCTCGGGCTCTGAACCGCGGGCCCGGCCGTCAGGGCCGGGGGCGTTGAATGGGCCAGCGGTGCCCATGCGGGCGCCCATCCGCAATCCGGCCGACGGGATGCTCCTCGTTCTCGACAACTACGACAGCTTCACCTTCAACCTGGTGCAGTACCTGGGGGAATTGGCGGCGGAGCATCCCCTGGCCGCCGATCTGCGGGTGGAGCGCAACGACGCCCTCAGCGTGGAGCAGATCCGCGAGCTCGCCCCCCAAGCAATCCTGATCTCGCCGGGGCCCGGCGATCCCGACCAGGCGGGTGTGTGCCTGCCGGTGCTGGCCGAACTCGGCCCGAGCGTGCCGGTGCTGGGCGTCTGCCTCGGGCACCAGTGTCTGGCCCAGGTGTTCGGCGGGAAGGTGGTGCGGGCGGCCGAGCTGATGCACGGCAAGACCTCTCCGGTGCTCCATGACGGGGCGGGGGTGTTCCAGGGGCTACCCTGCCCGCTCACCGCCACCCGCTATCACAGCCTGATCGCCGAACGGGCCAGCCTGCCCGCCTGCCTGGAGATCACCGCCTGGCTGGAGGACGGCACGATCATGGGGCTGCGCCACCGTGCCCATCCCCACCTGGAAGGGGTCCAGTTCCACCCGGAGAGCGTGCTCACAGAATCCGGTCATGCCCTGCTGGCCAATTTCCTGCGGATGGCTGCCGCCCGAACCGCCCCACCGGGAGCGGAGGCGGCCTGATCCCGGCGGAGGAACGCTGCTAGGTTCGCGCCATTGTCGGCGCCTGCGGCGCGCACTCCAGGCATGGCCACCGATCGAGCGCAAACGGCCCCGGTCCATCGCCCGGCGGCGTCAGCCCGGCGGCGGCGCCTCGGCGTCAGCCTCGGTGTGGGGGTGGGTGGTCTGGCCCTGATCGGCGGCCTGAGCGCCGGTCTCCCCGCCGCCCGGGCCGCCGGCGGCGTCACCGTGACCAGCTACGGGCACAGTGCCCTGATGATCCGCGGCGGGGGCGCCACGGTGCTGCTGAACCCCTTCAAAGCCGTGGGCTGCGCCGCCGGCCTGCCGGAACCGCGGGTGAGCGCCAATGTGATCCTGGCCAGCAGCCGGCTCCTCGATGAAGGGGCCCCGGTGGCCTCCGGCCGGATGCTGGTGGCCCCAGGGTCCTACCGGGTGGCGGGCCTCAAGCTGGAGGGCGCCTCCATCCCCCACGACCGCCTCGGTGGCCGCCGTTTCGGCCAGGCCACGCTCTGGCGCTGGAAGCAGGGGGGTCTGGAGATCGCCCATCTCGGCGGCACGGCCGCTGCCCTGCGCCCGGAGGACCGGGTGCTGATCGGCAAACCCGATCTCTTGATCATCGGTGTGGGTGGAGGCGCCAAGGTCTACGACGGGGCCGAAGCGGCCGCCGTGGTGCGGGACCTGGCCCCCCGGCGCGTGATCCCGGTGCAGTACGTGAGCGGCACGACCCCGGCCAACTGCGATCAGGGCGGCATTGAGCCCTTTCTGCAGGCGATGAGCGGCACCCCCGTGCAGCGACCCGGCCGCACGGTGAGCTTCGGGGCCCCGCTGAGTGAGGGCACCCAGATCATGGTGCTGCGCTGAGCGGGAACGCTGCACCGCGCACGGGGGTGCGCCCGTCAGGGGGCCGGTGGGGCCGACAGCTGGTCCACCCTCCGGTAGATCGTCCAGAACTGCCGCATCTGCTCGGTGGTGCCCAGGCTCACCCGCAGCGAACCCTCGATCAGGGGCTTGCCCGCCATCGAGCGCACCAGAATGCCGTTGGCGCGCAGCCCCCGCTCCACCTCCGGGGCCGGTAACCGGGGCCAGATCAGCAGATAGTTGCCACCGGCGGCGTGGTGACGCACCCCGGCCGCCTGAAGTTCCCGCAGCAGCCAGCCGCGGGCCCGCAGCACCTCGGCCACGTAGGCATCCACATAGGCCTGGTCAGCCAGGGCCGCATGGGCGGCGGTCACCGCGAAACTATTGACGTCATAGGGACCACAGACCCGGCCCACCCGCTCCACCAGCGCCGGAGCGCCGATGGCGAAGCCGATGCGCAGCCCCGCCAGGCCAGCGGTCTTGGCGAGGGAACGCAGCACCAGCAGGTTGGGGAAGGAAGCGGCCCCGTGCTGGAGGAGCACCGGCAGCACGCTGTCGCCGCTGAAGGCGGCATAGAGCTCGTCGACCACCACCAGGCTGGCCGGAGCCTCCGCCGCCAACTCCAGGATCCGCGCGGGCGCCAGACAGGTGCCCGTGGGGTTGTTGGGGTTGCAGAGCAGCAGGATCCGTGGCGCCCGCTGCCGCAGGGCGGCCAGGGTCTCCTCCCAGGGGAAGGCGAACCCGGGGGAGCGGTAGGGAATCGCCTCGATCGTCATCCCCTGCATGCGGGCGCAGGGGGTGTAATAGCCGAAGGTGGGACTGGTGGTGAGCAGCCGCTCCCCCGGGGCACCAAAGGCGTGGAACACGGCGTGGAGGGCATCATCCACGCCGTTGAACAGACCGATGTGGGCCGGGGTGAGGGTGCCGGCCTCCCCAGGGGGCAGCGCCGCCTCGACCCGCAACGAGGCCACCACGGCCTCGCGCAGGCCGGCGTACTCGGGATAGATGGCGTAGTGGTCGGCGGGGATGGCCCGGATCGCCTCCACCACCCTGGGGCTGGGTCCCACGGTGTTCTCGTTGAAATCCAGCCGCAGCAAGCCTCGCCGTCCCTCCAACGGGGCGCTGTAGGCCTGCAGACTCTCGACCTCGGGCCGGGCGCTCGGGCAGGGGGGGGCCGGATC
>CAYGQY010000214.1:0-4099 GCA_964352195.1 uncultured bacterium | reverse complement strand
GCCTTGGCCAGCGCCAGGCCGAGGCGCCGCACCTGGCCCGCCAGGCTGGCGTCGATCACCTGGGAGCCGACGCTGACGACGAAGCCGCCGATCAGGCTGGGATCGATGTGGAGATCGAATTCCACATTCCCGGTGCCGGCCACGGCCTGCACTTGGGTCTGGAGGGCCTGCTGCTGCGCTTCGCTGAGCGGGGTGGCCGAGGTGACCTTGGCCAGGGCGATCCCCCGCTGTTCGCGGTACAGCACCAGGAAGCGATCCAGCACCGCATCAAGCACGGCGATGCGCTGGCGATCGGCCAGGAGTTTCAGCAGGGTCAGGAAGGAGGGCGTCAGCTCGTCGCTGAAGAGGTGGATCAGGGCTTTTTTCTTGGCCTCAGGCTCCAGCACGGGAGAGGTGAAGGCTTGGCGCAGATCCGCCGAGGAGTGCCAGAGGGCCAGCACCTGGCGGGCCTGCTGGGCCACCAGCTCGGTTTCCTGCCGTTCTTCGGCCACCTGGAGCAGGGCCTCGGCGTAGGGGGTGGAAATGGAGGTGAGGAGCGGCATCAGGCTTGACCGAGGCTGCGGATGGATTGATCGATGAGCCTGGCCTGGGCGCCTTCATCCAGCTTGCCAGGCAGCTCAGCCAGGGCCTTCTCCACGGCCAGACGTGCCGTCTGGCGCCGGAGCAGGTCACTGACCCGATCCGCTTCCGACTGCAGATCGGCCACGGCCCCCTGCTGCAGGCGGGCCATCTCATCGACGGTGCGGCGTTCGCTCTCGAGGCGCAGCGCATCGGCCCTGGCCTTGCCATCCACGCGGATCTGCTCGGCCTTTTTCTGGGCCTCGGTGAGCTCCTGCTGGGCCGTCGAGAGGGCCAGGGTGGCTTCCTGCAGCCGCGCTTCCGCATCCTGGAGGTCGGAGAGGATGGCCTCGCGTCGTTTCTCGAGGATGCCGCCGAGCACCTTGGGCAGGAACCAGACCAGCGCCGCGATGACGATCGCCAGGTTGATGATGTTGGTTTCGAACAGGTCGAGGTTGAGCCCGATGGCCGCGGGGGGCAGGCTGGCGAGCGGGAGGGGAGACGGGATCATTGGGCTGCCAGCAGACGGGTGATGATCAGGGTTCCGAGTTGGTCGGCATCGCGCTCGAGCACTTCCTCGGCCGTCCTGCGCTTCAGGTCGATGTCTCGCCGTGCCGTTTCGCGGCTGCTGTTGGCCTCGGCCTGGGCGGTGGCCAGCGCGCTGCGGTAGAGGCGATCCATTTCCTGCTCGGCCTCGAGGATCAGCGACTGGGACTTCTGACGTGCCTCCCGGAGCTGCTGGCGCAGGTCGGCCTCCAGGCGCTGGGCCTGGGCCAGTTTCTGTTTGGCTTCAGCGCGGCTGGTGCTGATGTAGCTCTCACGCTCTTCCACGGTCCGTCCGACCGGGCGGAAGAACAGGGTGTTGAGGACGAAGGTGAGGAGCACCACCTGCACTGCCATGAGAGGCAGGGTGGCATCGAGGTCGAACAGACCTCCCTCCGGAGCACCTGCTGCGGCAAGCGGTAGCCAGCTGATCATGGGGCGGGAGCGCTGGAAGGGTCGGGGTGGCACCGCCGGCGATCAGCGGGCAGGGCCGGGGGACTCGGAGCTGGACTGACGGGGCTCAGCCCGGCAACGGAGCGGGAATTCGGGGTCCGCAGTTGCGGCCCGGTGCCCCGCTCCGTCGCCAGGGCGATCAACTGGCGAAGGGGTTGGCGAACAGCAGCACCAGGGCCACGACCAGGCCGTAGATGGTGAGAGCTTCCATGAAGGCCAGCGAGAGCAGCAGGGTGCCGCGGATCTTTCCTTCGGCTTCAGGCTGGCGGGCGATGCCTTCGACAGCTCCGCCGGCAGCGGTGCCCTGGCCGATGCCGGGGCCGATGGCCCCGAGGCCGACAGCCAGACCGGCAGCCACAACAGACGCGGCGGGAATAAGGGAATCCATGGTGGAAGGTGACGATGGGGGGCGCCGGAGAGCGCGGAATGAAGCTGACGCCTGGGACATCTCGGAAAGGAGATGGGCCCGGATCGAGCCGGACCTGCGCGCAGGAGATTTAGCAGATGGACAGCCCGGCCCACTGGGGCCGGGCTGTCCCGGTCAGTGGGCCTCCTCGTGGACCGCCTCTCCGATGTAGTAGGCGGCCAGAGTGGCGAAGATCAGGGCCTGGATGGCGCTGGTGAAGAGCCCCAGGAACATGGCCGGCAGGGGCACCAGCAGGGGAACCAGGAAGGCGAGCACGGCCACCACCAGTTCGTCGGCCAGGATGTTGCCGAAGAGACGGAAGGAGAGGGAAAGGGGCTTGGTGAAATCCTCGACGATCTTGAAGGGGAGCATGATCGGCGTGGGCTCCACGTAGTACTCAAAGTACCGGAATCCCTTTCGGCTGAGGCCGGCATAGAAATAGGCCAGCGACACCAGCAGGGCCAGGGCGATCGTGGTGTTGATGTCCGCTGTGGGGGCACCGAGTTCCCCACTCGGCAGGTGAATCAGTTTCCAGGGAATCAGGGCTCCACCCCAGTTGCTCACAAAGATGAACAGAAAGAGGGTGCCGATGAACGGAAGCCAGTCTCGGTAGGCTTTTTCTCCGATCTGCTCGCGGGCCAGATCGCGGATGTAGGCCCAGAGGAATTCCAGGAGGTTCTGGACGCCGCGGGGATCACGCCCCAGCTGACGGGTGCCGGCCACGACGAGGGCCAGCAGGGCGCCGATCACGACCCAGGAGCTCAGGAAGACCTGGCCGTGGATCTTGAGGCCGCCGATCTGCCAGTAGAGGTGCTGACCCACCTCCAGTTCGGCGAAGGGGAGAAGGAAAGGCAACGGAACCATCGGAAGGTACGGAGGTGCCGCTGACGCGACGGATGGGAACAGGACGGCCGGAGTGAAGCGGCTGTCAGGGCTGGACGAAGGCCTGCATCAGCAGGGCCGGTTTGTAGAGCAGGAAGCCCACCAGAACCGGAACGATCTCCAGGGCGGGCAGCCGGGCCGCCGCCAGCACCAGCACCACCGGGACCAGGAGCTGGGACTTGCCCACCTGGCGGGAGCCGGCGCCGATGCGGGCCACGCTGCGAGCCAGGAGCCGCAGGTAGAGCAGACCGCCGCCGGCACCCACCGCCACACTGAGGGCCGCGGTCCGATCGAACAGCAGGGCCGCGGCCGGGACCGCGACGGCGGAGACGATCAAGGTCGAGAGCAGCAGACGGCGCTGGAGACGGGCGTACTCCTCCATGCCGTTGCCCGGAGCGGTCGGGCTCGGCGTGGGTTCGGCCTCCGCCGCTGGCTGGAGGAGCACCGGAACGGGTGTGGCCCGTCCAGCCAGGCTCCTGAGCAGGGACGCCCTCAGATCGGGGGTGAACTCTGGCGTGCCTGGCAACGGGGCCGGCACGATGGAATCCACCGAATCCAGCCCGACGGCAGCGCCCGGATCGACGGAGCGATCGGATGCTGATGGACCTGAGACGGGTGGGGCCTGCAAGTGCGCCAGCGGGTTGGAAAAGGCGCGCGGAATCTATCACAAACCCGTTACATGGCTGGCCGCTCCATCCCCAGAACCGGCTCTGCAGCTGGTTCCAGCAGCAGCAGCCGCCGCCGCCAGAGATCCCGGGCCACCCGCAGTCGGTCGGTCGCCGAGGCCCCCAGGGGCAGGGCCCCGAGGGCCGTCGCCGGCCCGGCCTCCTCGAGGGCCTGCAGCAGCCGCAGGCCCTCGGGTTCGAGGTCGATGGGTCGGAAGTCCGGATCGAGAAGGCTGGTCCCCGGCCAGCCCCACAGGCAGGGGTTGCGCCGCCCTCGGGCGGCCAGCAGGGCGTCGTCGTCCTCCCAGCGGCAGGGCGTGAGGGGGCCCCGGCTGAGGAAGAACTCGAAGTGGCTGATGTCCGGGTCCAGGGACTCGACCAGGGCCCACTGCTCGCGTTCGGGCAGCCTCCGCGCCCGCTCCAGCAACTCCCCCTGCAGCAGCCGGGCCGGATCCCACACCTGGGGATTGGAGAAACCGGCGAACTCCAGATCGGCGCTCGCCACGAAGCGGAACAGCCGGTCCAGGTCGTAGCTCGTTTCCTGGGGATGCAGATACATGTCGGCGAAGTTGGCGTCCGAGGCGGTGTCCAG
>CAYGQY010000213.1:0-4101 GCA_964352195.1 uncultured bacterium | reverse complement strand
GATGGGCGCCTGCGCTCTGCTGCCGCAGGGTCTCGGGCCGTTCGGCAGCGGCGCCACGGGCGGGGCCACGGCCACCGCACCGGGTGCGCCCGCGGCGCCGCTCGACCACCGCGCCCTGGCCCGGGTGCTGGAGCGCTACGTGGATGCCGAGGGCCTGGTCGACTACCGCGGTCTGCAGCGGGATCCCTCCGACCTCAACACCTACGTGGCCGAGCTCGCCGCCCTTCCCGCCGCCAGCGTCGCCAGCTGGAGCGAAGCGGAGCGGATCGCCCTGCTGATCAACGCCTATAACGCCCTCACCCTGGCCGCGATCATCGAGCACGACCCGCTCAAGGGCAGCATCCGGGACATCTGGGGAGTGTGGAACCTGAGGCGCCACACCGTGGCCGGCGAGCCGATGACCCTTGATCACCTCGAGCACGGCATCCTGCGCAAGGAGTACAACGAGCCGCGCATCCACGCCGCCCTGGTCTGCGCGGCCAACAGCTGCCCGCCGCTGCGCCGCGAGCCCTACCGCGGCGAGCAGCTCGACGCCCAGCTCGATGACCAGGTGGACCTCTGGCTCTCGGGCCCCCACGGCCTGAAGATCGATCGCGACACCAACACCGTGGCGATCTCGAAGATCTTCCAGTGGTTCGCCGAAGACTGGGAGCGCACGGATCGAACCGAGAAGGTGTTCGGCGGCAACCCCAAGGAGAGCGCCGTGCTGCAGTTCATCAGCCGCCACAGCCCACCCGCCGACCGTGCCTACCTGAACGACGCGCTCTACCGGCTCACCTACCTAGATTACGACTGGAGTTTGAACATCCAGGGACAGCCGTCCGGGTGATCAGGGTCTCCCCAGGTCATGTGGCCGGTCCATCCATTCAGCCCGTTCCCCGGTACTTCATCCAGTGGCCCCCTCCCCCTGGAGCGTTCGTGTGTTCCGCCTCCCCGACGGCCTGACCCAGCGGCGGCCGATCCAGATCCTGCTCTGGGCTGCCCTGCCGCTGCTGGTTGCCGCCCTGGTGAGCCCGACCACCATGCTTCCCGGCTGGACGGCGCCGCTGCCGGCGCTGGCCGTGGCGCTCTGGGCCGGCTGGCTGGGCAGTCGGCCGGAGCAGACCCTGCCCCTGGCGGCCCGGCGCTCCGCCGTGCTGGTCATCACCCTGCTGGGGGGCCGCTACCTGGTCTGGCGCCTCGGGTCGACCCTCAACCTGGCCAGCACCACCAGCTCCGCGCTGAGCCTGCTGATGCTGGTGGCGGAGCTCACCCTGCTGGCCAATGGGCTGCTGCAGCTCTGGCTCACCTGGGCCCGGCAGCCGCCGGTGCCCCAGGAGGCCGCCGCCGCCGAGCGCACCCTGCAGCAGCGGATCGCCTGGGAACCCTGGAGGGTGCCGGCCGTGGACGTGCTGGTGCCCAGCTGCGGCGAGCCGGCCGGTCTGATCGAGCGCTGCCTGCGGGGCTGCCTGGCCATGGACTATCCGCGCCACCAGGTCTGGCTCCTCGATGACAGCGGACGCGACGAGCTGCGCCGGCTCTGCCGCCGCCTGGGCTGCCGCTACCTGAGCCGCAAGGACAACGCCCACGCCAAGGCCGGCAACCTCAACCATGCGCTGCCCTATCTGGAAGGAGATCTGGTGGCGGTCTTCGATGCCGATGTGGTGCCCCGGGCCGCGTTCCTGGCCCGCAGCGTGGGCCTGTTCACCGATCCGCGGCTGGGGTTCGTGCAGACCCCCCAGACCTACATGAACGCCGATCCGGTGATGCGCAACCTGCGGCTGGAGCGCTGGCTCATGCCCGATGAGGAGAGTTTCTACCGCTGGATCGAACCCACCCGGCAGGCGGTGGGGGCCGTGGTCTGCGCCGGCACCTCCTTCGTGATGCGCCGCTCGGCACTGGAACGGGTGGGCGGCTTCGAGACGGGAACCCCATCGGAAGACCTGGCGACCGGCATCCGGCTGGCCGCGGCGGGCTACCGCAACCTCTACCTCGACGCGAAGCTGAGCGCCGGGCTGGCGCCGTTCACGATCGGGGCGATGGCACGCCAGCGCAGCCGCTGGGCCAGCGGCACTCTGCAGATCCTGCGCACGGGATCCAATCCCTTCACCCTCGCCGGGCTCACCCCCCTGCAGCGGATCGCCTACCTGGAGGGCATCCTGCATTGGTTCAACGTGGTGCCGCAGCTGCTGCTGCTGCTGATGCCCCTGTCCCTGGGGCTGCTGGGGGTGGCCCCGATCCTGGTGCGGGGCCCGGGCCTGGTGACCATGGCACTGCCCTTCTACCTCGCTCAGCTGCTGCTGGTGAGCTGGTTCAGCCGCGGGGCCCGCAACGCCCTGCTGCCGGAGCTCTACCGCTGGATCTTTCTGCTGCCGCTGGTGGGTGCCGTGGTCGGCACCCTGGCCGGCCGGCCCCAGCGGTTCCGGGTCACCCCCAAGGCGATCATCTGCGGGGGACGGCGCCCCGGCCCCGAGTGGCGCCTGCTGGCACCGTTGCTGGGCCTGCTGGGGCTTCAGGTGCTCAACCTCACCCTGCTGATCGTCGGGCCGGGGGGTGCCCTGCCGTTGAGCTCCGCTGCGATCGGCCCCACGGCCTCCAGCCTCGCCCCGGCCAACCAGGCCCTCGGTCTTACCTGGTCGCTGCTGGGCACCACCAGCCTGCTGCTGGCCCTGCGCACCTGCTGGGACCGCCCCCAGGACGATCCGGTTCCCTGGCTCCGCATCGATGGCCTGACCCTCCAGCTGGGCACCCCCCGGGGATCACGGCCGGCACGGATCCTGGCCATCAGCGAGCTGGGTGTGGAATGCGCTCTCGATTCGTGTGAACCCGGCGACGGACTGCTGAGCGAGAGCGATGGCTGGAGCCTGGCCTGGCCCGGACGCCCGGGAGATGCCCTGCCCGTGCGGCCGGAGCTGCAACGCCTCGACCGCGGCCAGGTGCGGATCGGCTGCCGCTGGGGGCCCCTCAGCGATTCCCGGCGCGACGCCCTCCAGGGGCTGCTCTACCGGGGGGCCGGGGAGTGGCCCAGGCTTCAGGCCCCCTTCGAACCCCTGGCCCTGCTGGCGGTCCTGGCCCTGCTGATCCGGCCCGTGCCGCCCCAGGGCTGGTTCCGGCGCAGCGTGGTCTCAGCCGCCAGCCTGCAGGCTGGGGAGCAGGGCCGTGATGCGCTGGCGCAGCTCGCCGAAGCACGCTGAGAAGGCCCGCCGGGCCTCGGCGCTGTCCAGGTGGGCGGCGGGATCGGGCAGGCCCCAGTGCAACCGGCGGGGATCGCCGGGCACGGCGCCGCAGTGGCCGGCGGCGTGGTCGCAGACCGTGATCACCAGGTCGTAGGGATGAGGGCTCAGGGCCAGCGCCGTGGCCAGATCCTTGCTGCCGTAGTGGCCTGGATCCACCGGCAGCTGGCCGATCTGCTCGAGGGCCAGGGGATGGATCCGGCCGGTGGGACGGCTGCCGGCGCTGGCGGCCGTGACCACCCCATCGCCGAGGGCGTGGAAGAGGGCCTCCGCCATGATGCTACGGGCGGAATTCCCCGTGCAGACCACAAGGATCCGCGTCGGCGTGCTGGCCATGGTCGTGGTGCGCAGAAGGACGGAAGGGGTGGAGCGGGGCGACTGACTCACTCGGCCGGGCTGGCGCTCAGCAGCAGCTGGAGGTCGCCGGGGCGGCGGCGGGCAGAGGGGCCGGCGCGCCGGAGGCGGAGGCGAAGGGGAGGCTGCCGCCGCAGCCGGGGAAGAGGCCGAAGTGGCGGCTGAAGTCGCCGATGAACTGGAAGTGGGGCGCGTGCCGGCTCTCGGCCAGCATCCGGAAGGTGTTGCCGCAGACCGGAAACACCCGGCCCGTCTCGAGGCTGTGGTGGGCGTCGAAAGGGAAGACGTGGGGATGGGCGGCGATGCCGCCGCCGTAGATCACCGCCTGGCCGTGGTCTTCGCAGGCGTCCTCGAGTCCGTCGATGGCGAAGAGGCGATGGGTGGCCGAGAAGAAGCGCAGCGGCCCGGTGCGGCCGGCCAGCTCCGGATCGGTGATCGCCAGCGGCCGGTCGCTCACCAGCCGCGGATCGGGGAAACCGGCGCCGCGTGCCCGAGGCCCTGCGCGCCGATCCGGTGCTCTACGGCGAATGCCTCA
>CAYGQY010000212.1:1755-4113 GCA_964352195.1 uncultured bacterium | reverse complement strand
ACAAAAGTTGGCTATGATTATTCTTGTAATCTGCCGCGAAGCGGCTTAGTTCAACACCCCTGACATCTTGCCAGGATGACCCAAGATCCCCCTGTTGGCAATGGATCACAGGAGGAGCGCAGGACAGACTGGAATCTTAGACGGACCCGGTATCCAACTGTTCCTTCGGCTACGGAGCCCCGCTCCAAGAAGCACACTCCGTCCTCCGCGATCCACCCCAAGGGGGGTTGAGATCAATCCCGTCCCCTCAAGAGGACGTGACATCCAAGAAACTTGCACCACCGTCCTCCCCGATCCGCACGAATCAAACCAGCGGCGGGCTTGAGGATGACCCACTGCAACCTGGCGGGATGTGAGGTCGCTACTCACTGACGACAACGATTGACCAGCTCCTCCCCCGCCTAATGGGTCAGATCTCAGAAGGCTTGGTGGAGGGCTACAACCCCCGCCTTCAGGTTCGCCCCCGTAGATCTTCAGCTTGATTCAACGAGCAGGCAAAGAACTGACTGAGCTCACTCTGGAGTGCAAGGGAAGCGGTTGCATCCATCACCTTCACTGAAGGCCTCACGTCCTGTTTCGTTGGGGTTGCGGAAGACCCGCTGAGCTGGCACCACTGTGTCCAGTCACCCCCAGGCCAATGACCCTGACCAATGCCGACATCTCCACCGAGCTCCTGATGGCCACCACCACTACCCTCCAAGAAATCGAGTGCCGCATGAATGCCCGCGCCTTCACCGCCGTACACCACCCCGAGCAGGGTCCAGCAGTGAGGCAGGTGCTGGACCTGCTCCTGGAGGTTCTGGACCGCACCAGCGCCGACGGGGTGATTTGAGCGGACACCCACTACCACTAGCATGACTGCTTGCCTACGTTGAAGCCATCACAACGCTCCTGCAGAGCAGCTTGAGGGGTGTTTTGCCCCCAAGGTCGTTGAAGCCAACAGTCACGTGGAAGGCGGCTCAGCGAGCTTTCAACTCTGGTGGCATGTGCGGGCGCTACTCACTGACGACCACGCTCGACCAGCTGCTGCCCCGCCTCAAGGGGCAGCTGCCTGATGACCTGCTGGAGACCTTTCAACCCAACTGCGGGTCCACCATGGAGTGTCCCTGACCACTGGCCTTGTGTTTTTTCGATGAGAGCTGGCCTGGTGCTCAGCTCCCGCTCAGCTCCCGCCTGATGTCACAGTCCCTGAGAAATCAATCGGGGCGACAGGATTCGAACCTGCGACCTAGTGCTCCCAAAACTCTCTTTTACGGGTTTGAGGGATCGATTGCCAGGACTGGAGTCTGGGCCGAAAAGCACTGCTGTCACTGCTGTTTGCCGTGCAAGGGGATGGCAGCCCACGGCAGCCCGTGCCAAGCTGAGGGGGTCGATTTGCTCACATATTTGCTCACATGGGAGCTTCTAGAGCCTCAGATGCCTGGGCTTCTGTGCTCCGCTCCGGCCTGCGCCTCTCCCTCACCCAGCGAGGCACGAGCAGCGGCTGGCGGGTTTCCGATCTGCGAGGGCGTACGCGCCTCACGGTCGATGGCGCCGGCGGTCGTCATCAGGTTCTGTTGCCCATCGAATGGGCCCATGACCAGGCCGATGCGATCCGAGAGACGGTTCTGGCGATCCACGCTGCCCATAGCGAGGGACTTTCACTCGATCGGGCCATTGCAGCCGCACTGGCCATCGGTGAGCCAACAGCTGATCCGGATGCTGGCCCTAACGATTGGCCTGAGCTGGTTGAGCGATTCAAAGCCCGAAAGCTGAGCAGCGGAGCCATCAAGCCCCGGACCTGGGCCGCCGTTTATCAGCGCCGAATGGCAGAACTGCTGGCCATCCTCGCCAGCAAGAAAGCACCAACCAATCCCCGGGAACTGCTGGAAGCAGTGACGGCTCGCTGGTCTGATCAGCCTGGCTCCCGTGGCCGGCAGATGCAGGTGCAGCAGACCGCGGCGCTGCTGCGATGGGGGGTCGATAACGGCGCTCTGGCTGTGGAATGGGCCCCACCTCTGGATCTCGACCCCTTTGTGGGCCGCAAGCGGGAGGGTCGGTCGATCACCACCCCGATCGAGGTGAAGCACATCCTGGAGTTGGTGGAGGCCATTCCGGATGCCCGTTGGCGCCTCGCATTCCAGTTGCTGGCGGCTTATGGCCTCAGACCAGAGGAGCTGCAACACCTTCAGCTGCGCGGCGGCCGCCTGTGGTGCAACTACCGCAAGAACACCAGCCGAGGAGCGACAAAGCCGAGACCGCTGCGGCTGCTGCCCTGCGATGACTGGGCTGAGGCCTGGGACCTGTTGGAACAGTTCAAAGCCCAGCCACTACCGCCGATGCGGCCGGGCTACGGCGCCGAGGATCTGGGTCTGTACA
>CAYGQY010000212.1:838-1745 GCA_964352195.1 uncultured bacterium | reverse complement strand
TTCCGCCCGGCATGGCTAGGCCCAGCGCGCCCTCCTGATCTGCGAACTGCCGCCGAAGGTGGCCGCTGCCGCCATGGGCCATAGCGTCGAAACGCACCTGGCGGCCTACAGCAAGTGGTGTGGTGACGACGTTGTAGATGACGCCTTCGAGCGGGCCGCGGCACGCCTTGGTCGATGAACGTCCCGACTGCGATCCACGACGCCCAGAGGGACACACTGCCCGTGGCGCGAGCGATGGCTCCCTTCCCCGTACCAGGAAGCAACGGATCACTCCCCCTGGTGTGCTCATGACAGGAGTGATACGTTGTCTTTGTGGTTCCCCTGCGGGACTGATTGCTCGCATTCACCATGAATCCCAAGGAGCTGCGGCTTGCTCAGATGGATGCGGTGCTTCAGGACGCCGCCAGCCATTCACTGGCGCAACGGCCGCCGGCGGGCTGGCTGCGGTCCATCCGTGAGGCCCTGGGCATGACCTCCGCTGCACTTGCGGCTCGCTTAGAAATCACCGCTTCCGGGTTGCGAAAGCTGGAACAGGCCGAGGCGACCGATGCCATCACGCTCGGCACCCTGCGGCGGGTGGCCGAGGCGCTCGACTGCGAGCTGCAGTACACGTTGGTGCCAAGACAGCCGCTGCGGGAGATGAGAAGGCAGCAGGCCCTGAGGCTGGCGCAGCAGTGGCAGCAACGCGCCGGCCGCACCATGGCGCTGGAAGCGCAGCCCATCGATTCGCCATCCGAGGGAGCACAGCAGCGGCTCGAAGCCATGGCTCAGGAGATCCTCCGCACCAGCGGCACCCGGCTATGGGGTTGAACGAGGACCTACCGGCCGGGGCGACGCCTCTCGATGGGGAGGGGCTGGAGGGGCTGCTGCCCTCCCATCTGGTGAATCGCAGCCAGCTGAACGAATG
>CAYGQY010000212.1:0-828 GCA_964352195.1 uncultured bacterium | reverse complement strand
CGCAGCGAGAAGAGCATCGGCGCCGACTGGCGGCAGAGCCGGATGCAAGTCCCGGCCCTGCTGGCGGACATCGCCTACCAGGTGGAGCACCGGGTGGATGTGGTGGATCTGATCGCCATCCGTTTCCATCACCGGCTGGTCTCCATCCACCCCTTCCCCAACGGCAACGGTCGCCACGCCCGCCTGATCGCTGACGCGTTGATCGAGCAGCTGGGTGCACCTCGCTTCTCCTGGGGCAGCAGCAGTTCCCTGGTGAATGCCTCAGCTCTGAGGCAGCAGTACATCAGCGCTCTTCAGCGAGCTGACCGCGGTGATCTCACTGCACTGCTGGCCTTTGCCCGAGAGAGCTGAGCAGGCACCGCAGGGCTCCGGTCGGCGACGGCCGTCCTTCAGCGTGCCACGGCTGCGCCGTGGCGTGCATCGGCCAGCCGCCGCCGCCCTCCGCTCCGGGGCCGGTGTGGGGGTGGCGGGCAGTGTCGCTCTCCCGCGGCTGCGGTGTGCCGTGCCCTCGCCCGCATCGATGGGGCTTGGGTGAAGCCTCAGGTTTCCTCGCGCGGCTGCGCGGCCAGCTGGGCATTCAGCGTTGAATCTGGCGGGGTTGATTATCAGCTTCTAGATCCGTTAGGGCATGGCTTTGCTTTGCGTAGATCCATTGCCCCGCAGTCGCTCTGCTCACTGCTAAGTGCGTTTGTACTGGTAGAATAAGGGCTGCGCCAAAGGCCACGAGCCCATCGCCTGCGGCAACGAAATCCCCGGACAACTTGCCCCATTCGTTTGCTCTGTAGCTCATGAGCTTGTCCTCTGCTGCAGTGGCCCAGGCCGCTGCAT
>CAYGQY010000211.1:0-4118 GCA_964352195.1 uncultured bacterium | reverse complement strand
AGGTTCTGGCCCCGCTCCACCCATTCCCCCAGGGCCAGGGCCCGCAGGGGGCTGAGCAGGCAGTAGTAGGTGAGGATGGCGGCCAGGAACACGGTGGGCCGGTAGAGCTGCAGCCAGGAGCGGCTGCCGTAGGCCCGGGCGATCTCGGTGGCGAAGGCGGCGATCAGGCCGCCCACCAGCAGCAGCTCGGTGCCGCCGAGCTCGGAGGAATCGAACAGGGCGCTGGCACTCATGGCGGCCCTCCGCTGGTGCCGCCGGACAGGGCCTCGGCGATGGCCTCCGCCAGGCAGGCCTGGCCGGCGGCGGTGAAGGGATGGATGCGGTCCACGACCAGATCGTCGTAGCCGTGATCGGCCCGGCGGCTGCAGCGGCGGAAGATCGGGCCGGCCTGAACGGCGGGGATGCGCTCCTGGCGCAGCAGGGCGGCGATCGCGTCATGCTCCGCCAGCGGCACGCCGCTCACCAGCTCCCGCCGTTCCCAGAACTGCACCACGCTCACCCGGGCGCCGCTGGAGCGCGCCAGCATGAGGAAGCGGCGCAGATCGGCCAGGCCCCGGCGCAGGGCCTCCGGCGAGGCGGGATCGGGGCCCGGCGGCGCGGCCCGGTTGGGGGAGACGGTTGACACAGAGCCCCGGGGGAGCTGGGAGGCGATCCGGGGCCAAAGGTATCGCCCCAGCAGCTCCTGGAGTGCGGATCCCGGCGGGACCGTGGGGTGGTCGGCGTCGAGGGGCGCGAAGCTGGGGTTGTCCCGGGCGTCGTGGCTGGAGACCACCAGCACCACGTCGGTGGCGCCGAGGAAGCCGTAGGTGCGCGCCCAGGCCAGCCAGTTTCCCGGCCCCCAGCTGCCGCCGCTGACGTTGCCGATCTCGATCGGGCCGCTGCTGAAGGGGCGCAGTGAACCGGGCAGCAGCGGCCCCAGGCGCTCGGTGGCGATCACCGCCTGATCGAGCTGGGAGCCGCCGAACACAACCGAATCGCCGAACACCAGGATGCGCCGCGTCCCCTGCTGCGGGTGGGCCGCCAGCGCCGGCGAGCGCATGCCGTAGGCGTTGATGGCGATCCGGTTGTGGAAGCGCCGCAGGTCCTGGTTGGCTCGGAACAGATATTCGATGCTGGGGTGACTCACGTACAGCGGCGGGGTGCCCAGCCCCAGACCCCAGCGGGCGATCGCCTCGGCCGCCAGCACCGCGACGCCGGCGAGCAGCAGCCCCAGCCCCAGGGCGCGCAGCGCCGCCGGAGGCCTCATCGCCGCGCCAGCAGCGACGCCACCAGCCGGGCGCTGCGGGAGCTCCGGCGGGCGCCGCCGGCGTGCTGCACCGCCGCCGCCAGGCCGGCGGCGAAGGCGGCCGGATCCCAGTTCTGCAGATGCAACTGGGCCGCGGCACCGATCGCCCGGCGGGCGGCGGGCGGGGTGTGCTCCAGCCGCCACAGGGCCTCCGGCAGGGCGCCGGGATCGCGGGGATCGAAGCACCAGCCGGTCACCCCCTGGCACACCAGATCCACGGCGCAGCCGCAGGCGCTGCTGACGATCAGCGGCAGGCCGGCGGCCATGGCCTCGTTCACCACCAGCCCCCACTGATCCGAGCTGCTGGCCAGCACGAAGCCGGCGGCCTCGCCATAGGCCTGCCCCAGCTCCTCGAGCTGCAGAAAGGGATCGAGCCGCACCCGGCCGGGATCGGGCAGGGCACTGATGGCGCAGCGGATCTCGGGCTCCAGCGGGCCGGCTCCGATCAGGCGCAGCCCCCAGAGGCCGCCGCGCCGCTGGTAGGCGGCGTAGGCCTCCAGCAGCCCCGTGTGGTTCTTCTTGGCCACGAAGCGACTGACGCAGAGGAGGTGGGGCGGATCCGCCGGCTGCGTCCGGCCGGCGGCGGCCTGGAAGAGGGCGTTGTCGACCACGTCCCAGGGCTGGTGGATGGCCGCGGCGGGGAAACCCAGCCGCTCCAGGTAGGCCCTGCTCTCGCGGCCCGCCACCAGGGCGGCGCCGCACTGGCGCAGCAGCAGGCGCTTGCTGAGCTCCGCCGGCCAGTGCCGCCGATGATCCCGCCAGCGGCTGTCGGAGACCAGCACCAGGGGCAGCCGGCGGCGGGCGGCCTGGCGGAACAGGCACAGGTCGGCGCGATCGGCCCAGCCGACGCTGACCAGGGCGGCCGGCCGGAGGTCGTCGAGCAGGGCGTCCAGCTGGCGATCGAGGCTGGCCAGGGGCGGATCCTGCTCCGGGGAGGGGGCTCCCTCCAGCTGCCGCCGCCCGTAGCGCGCGCCCTCGGCGCTGAACTCCCAGGGATATTCCTGGCTGTGGGGGCGGGTTTCCAGCACCACCAGCGGCAGCCGCCCGGCGGCGGCCTGGAAGCGGGCGTGGTGGTAGGGGCCGGTGCGGCGCAGGGCCAGCAGCACCGGCCCCCCTGGAGTGGGTGTGGGCGTGGGTGTGGGCGTGGGCGTCATGGCAGTGCCAGGGCTGCCAGCAGGCGCTCCCCGTAGCGGCTCCAGCTGAACTCCCGGGCCCGCTCGCGGGCGGCGGCCCCCAGCCGCTGTCGCAGCGGCCGGTCGAGCAGCACCTCCTCGATCCGCTCGGCCAGGGCCCCGGCAGCGCGGATCGGCACCAGGAACCCCTCACGGCCCTCCCGCACCACCGAGCCGCAGTGGGGGGTAGTGATCACGGGCACGCCGCAGGCCATCGCCTCCAGATGCACCAGGGCGAAGCTGTCGGCGAGGGTGGGCAGCACGAACAGGTCGGCGCGGCGGAACTCCTGCCGCACCTGGCTGCGGGGCACCTGGCCCAGGTAGGTGGGGCCCCGGAACAGGGGGTGGCTCAGATCCACCTGGGCCGGACCCACGACCCGGCACTCGAACGCCACCCCCCGCTCCTGAAGCCGCCGGCAGGCCGCCGCCAGCACGTGGCTGCCCTTGCGCAGGCCCACCTGGCCCACGAACAGCACCCGGCCCGGCTGCGGCTGCGGCGGCAGATCAAACCAGTCTTCCGGGATGCCGTAGGGCACCAGGGCCAGCTTGGCGGGGTCGCAGCCCAGGGCCACGCAGCTCTGCCAGCAGTAGGTGGAAGGCACCAGCACCCGGTCGCAGAGGGCCCACTTGCGCCGGTCGCGCTCGATGCCCTCCTCCACCTCCCGCTCCGGCGCGCCCGCCGCTTCGATGCCCGGATGGCGGCGGCGCTCCTCCAGCAGGATGCGGCCCACATCGGCGCCGATGATCAGCTCGTGCACCGTCCGCAGGCCCTGGTCGTTGGCGCGGCGAACGGTGTCGAGGTCGTTGTTGATGAAATTGGTGTAAAGGGCTTCGGCGCCCCCGAACCGCTCGCGGCAGGCCCGCTCCAGCAGCAGGGCGTCGCCGCGCTCGCCCCGGGCCCAGCTGAGGCTGGCCAGGGGTTGATCGCGCACCAGGCGGCGGGGCAGCTCCGGCGGCAGGCGGCGCCCGAACAGGCGGCGCAGGGGCCGGGGCTGCCGGGAGCGGGGCCAGAGCGCCTCCAGCAGGCGGATCGGCCGGTGGCTGGCGTGCAGGTCGGTGTAGAAGGCCGCCAGGGCCCCCTGCCGCGCCAGCAGGGCCGGCACGGCGTAGTGCATCCGGGCGCCGGCCTGCAGCACGGCATAGCGGGGGATCACGGCTCCACCCGGGGGCCGGCTCCCGCCGCGGAGTAGTGCCGCAGATAGGCCGCCGTGACCGACGGCGCCCCGAACCGGGCCGCGAACGACTCGCGCACCGCCCGGCGATCGAGGCCGGCGAGGCGGCCGATGGCGGCCACCATCTCCGCCGGGGTGTCCACGATGAAGCCGCTGACGCCGGGCTCGACCACCTCCGGCACGGCGCCGCGGCGGAAGGCGATCACCGGCGTGCCGCAGGCCATCGCCTCCAGCAGGACGATGCCGAAGGGTTCGTCCCATTCGATCGGGAACAGCAGGGCCCGAGCGCCGCTCAGCAGGCGCTGCTTGGCGGTGTCGTCCACGGGGCCGAGGAAGCGGATCAGGGGGTGGCTGCGGTAACGGGCGATCCGTTCGGCGTCGTAGGCGCGGGAGGCGGCATCGAAGGGGCCGCCGGCCACGAGCAGCGGCAGGCCCGCGGCGATGGCCACGGCGATGGCGGTGTGGAGCCCCTTGCAGGGATCGAAGCGG
>CAYGQY010000210.1:0-4125 GCA_964352195.1 uncultured bacterium | reverse complement strand
GGCTAAGACGGGGGGTGGTCTGCGACGAGGCCGGCACCCGCCGGCGCCCGGGCGGGGCGGCCCGCTGCTACGAGCTATCCAACGCCGCCTGCCCCATGGCTTCTGCCCCCCTGCCCCTGGAGCCCAGTCCCATCCGTTTCGGCACCGATGGCTGGCGCGGCATCCTCGGCGTCGACATCACGGTGGAGCGGCTGCTGCCGGTGGCAGCCGCGGCGGCACGGGAACTGGAGCAGGCGGCGCCGCCCCGGCTCGGGAGCCGGGAAGTGGTGATCGGCTACGACCGCCGCTTCCTGGCGCCGGAACTGGCCGAGGCGATCGCCAGTGCCGTGCGGGGCGCCGATCTGGAGCCCGTGCTCACCGACACTCCGGTGCCGACCCCCGCCTGCAGTTGGGCCGTGGTGGAACGCGGCGCGCTGGGGGCCCTGGTGATCACCGCCAGCCACAACCCGCCCGAGTGGCTCGGCCTCAAGATCAAGGGCCATTTCGGCGGCTCGGTGGAGGGCGACTTCACCGCCCGGGTGGAGCGGCGCCTGGAGGCCGGCGGCATCACCGTGCCGATCCCCGCGACCACCCGCCGCTTCGATGGCTGGGCCGGCTATCTGGACGGCCTGCGCCGCCAGGTGGACACCCACCGCCTGCGGCAGGGCCTCGAACGGCTGGGACTGCAGGTGATCGTCGATCCGATGCATGGCTCCGCCGCCGGCGGCCTGCCCGCCCTGCTGGCCGGAGCAGCCGGAGCCGGCGGCGGCGCCGCGGCGGACGGGGTGATCCGCGAGATCCGCTCCCGCCGCGATCCCCTCTTCGGCGGCCATCCCCCCGAACCGCTCGCCCCCTATCTCGGCGAGCTGATCGCGGCGGTGCGGGCCTCCACTGCGGCGGGCCGGCCGGCGGTGGGGATCGTCTTCGACGGCGACGGCGACCGCATCGCCGCCATCGACGAACACGGCCGCTACTGCAGCACCCAGCTGCTCATGCCCCTGCTGATCGACCACCTGGCGCGGGCCCGGGGCCTGCCGGGGATGGTGATCAAGACGGTGAGCGGCTCCGACCTGATGGGCCTGGTGGCCGAGGGGCTGGGCCGCGACGTGGTGGAGAAGCCAGTGGGCTTCAAATACATCGCCGCGGAGATGCTCAAGGGCGGCGTGCTGATCGGCGGGGAGGAATCGGGCGGCGTGGGCGTCGGCCTGCACCTGCCCGAACGGGATGCCCTGCTGGTGGCCCTGCTGCTGGTGGAGGCCCTGGTGGAGGGCGGCCTGCCCCTGGGTGAGCGGCTCGACCGGCTGCGGGCGGCCCATGGTGGCGGCAGCGCCTACGACCGGCTCGACCTGCGCCTCAGGGACATGGCCAGTCGGGAGCGGCTGGAGCGCCAGCTGGCGGCGGCGCCGCCGGAGGCCGTGGCCGGAGCCCCCGTGCTGGAGCGGATCACCACCGACGGCCTGAAGCTGCGGCTGGGGCCCAGCCACTGGCTGATGCTGCGCTTCTCCGGCACCGAACCCCTGCTGCGGCTCTACTGCGAGGCGCCCGACACGGCGCGGGTGGGAGAGGTGCTGGCCTGGGCCAAGCAGTTCGCCGAGGCGTCATGAGCCGCCCTGCCCCGGAGATCAGCCCGGAGACCAGCCCGGAGCCCGCCCCGACGGTGCTGGTGATCGCCAGTGGCAACGCCGGCAAGGTGCATGAATTCACGGCCCTGCTGACCGCCGGCTCCGGGCTGGATCTGGAGGTGCGGCCCCAACCCCAGGGCCTGGAGGTGGAGGAAAGCGGCGACAGCTTCGCCGCCAACGCCCGCCTCAAGGCCGAGGCGGTGGCCCGGCTCACCGGCCACTGGGCCCTCGCCGATGACTCCGGCCTGAGCGTGGAGGCCCTCGGCGGCGCCCCGGGCCTCCACTCCGCCCGCTACGCCGACAGCGACACCGAGCGGATCGCCCGGCTGCTGCGGGAACTGGCCGGCCAGAGCGATCGGCGGGCGCGCTTCACGGCGGTGCTGGCGCTGGCCGATCCAGGCGGCCGCACGGTGCTGGAGGTGGAGGGGATCTGCGCGGGGGTGATCCTGGAGGAGCCCCGTGGCGCGGCTGGGTTCGGCTACGACCCGGTGTTCCTGGTGCCCGAGGAGGGTCTGAGCTTTGCCGAGATGACCCCGGAGTGCAAACGCCGCGTGGGCCATCGGGGCCGGGCCTTCGAGGCCCTGCTGCCGCAGCTGCGGCGGCAGCTCAAGCCCTGACCGCCCCCGCCGGCGGTTGCGGCCAGGATCTCAGCGGCCGGGGCGCCCGGCCGCGGCCAGGGTGGCGCTGGGCAGCTCCCCGAACAGCCGGCCGTAGTCCCGGGCGAAATGCCCCGGATTGAGGAAGCCCCAGCTGGCCGCCAGCCCTGAGATCATCACCGTTCCCGGGCCCGCCGCCAGCAGGGCCCGGCGCACCCCATGCAGCCGCTGCAGCTTGAAGTAGGCCATCGGCCCCAGGCCCAGGTGCTCCTGGAACCCCTGGATCAGGCAGCGCCGCCCCACATGCACCTGCTGGCACAGGGTCTCCAGGCTGATCGGCTCCTCGGGATGGTCCGCCACCCAGTCCTGCAGCTGCTTGACCAGGCCGATCCGGGCCGGGGGCCGGATGGGGGCGCCCTGCAGCTCCAGCCCATGGCCGAGGGCCTCCGCCAGCAGGGGCATCAGGGCGCCTTCGCGCCTGTTCGGAACCGGCGGCGGCGCGGCTCCCAGGGAGGGCTGTCGCCCCCGGAGCGGCCATTGGCTGCGCAGGCGCCGCTGGAGCTCAAGCCGGTGGTGGGCGGTGATGGGCAGGAGGTTGGCGCGAAACGGGGCCGTCTCCAGGGCCAGGTGGCTCGGGCCATCGCTCCAGGGCGTCAGGCTGCCGGGCTCGAGCAGCAGCACCGCCAGATCCAGGCGTTCAGGAGTGGAGAGGTGAACTTCCCCGCAGGGATCGAGGCCGAAGAGCACCTCGGCGCCGATGGCTGTTCCATGGGCCCGCAGGGGCAGGGCATCGCCTTGGGGCAGCAGGCTCAGGGCGACCATCCGCTGGTCCCGCGGTTTCCCGCCGGCCACGTGCAGGCGACGGTTGGCCTGGAGGCGCAGCAACCGCAACGGCCCAAGCCTGCCGGTGAACAGGGTGCCGTCGAGGCGGCCGTTGGAGAGCTGGCTCAACCGCAGATCCAGCCCAGCACTCCGCAACTGGGTTTCCAGCTGTTCGACGGCCTCAAACCTCTGGGCCGGAGCCATCGACGCGTGCACTTTCTGAGTGGCCCCACACTGCCATGGGCGGCAGTTTGGGCGAGAGTTCAACTGCGCGACGATCCCTCTTCCCATGCCCAACGGAAAGCCCAACGTCCTTATCCTCTGGGGCGATGACATCGGCCAGAGCAACCTCAGCTGCTACAGCGACGGCCTGATGGGGTACCAGACCCCCAACATCGACCGCGTCGCCAAGGAGGGCGGCCGCTTCATCCACTACTACGCCGAGCAGAGCTGCACCGCTGGCCGGGCGGCGTTCATCTCCGGCCAGAGCGTGCTCCGCACCGGCCTCAGCAAGGTGGGCCTGCCTGGCGCCAAGGTGGGCTATCAGGACGAGGATCCCACGATCGCCGAGCTGCTCAAGCCCCAGGGCTACCGCACCGGTCAGTTCGGCAAGAACCACTTCGGCGACAGGGATGAATACCTGCCCACGATGCATGGATTCGACGAATTCTTCGGCAACCTGTATCACCTGAATGCTGAAGAAGAACCTGAGCTGCGCGACTATCCCCCCGAAGCGGATTATCCCAACTTCAAGAAGAACTTCGGACCCCGTGGCGTCTTGCACTGCTGGGCCAATGGCGACGGCACCCAGCGCATCGAGAACACCGGCCCGCTCACCAAGAAGCGAATGGAGACGGCCGATGAAGAGTTCATGAAGGAGGCCAAGCGCTTCATCAAGGAGGCGGTGGCCTCCGGGGAGCCCTTCTTCGTGTGGTTCAACACCACCCACATGCACTTCCGAACCCACGCCCGTCCCCAGGATGTCGGCCAGTCAGGGCGTTGGCAGTCGGAGTACCACGACGTGATGATCTATCACGACAACTGCATCGGTGAGATGCTCGATCTGGTCGATGAGCTGGGCATCACTGACGACACGATTGTGATGT
>CAYGQY010000209.1:0-4127 GCA_964352195.1 uncultured bacterium | reverse complement strand
GCTCGGGGGCATCGGAGCGGGCCGCCGGCGGCGGGGGTGGTTCAGCCCGGTCGGCGCTCGCGGCGGAGGGCGGCGTGGAACGGAACGCCAGACCCAGCCCCAGCAGACCGGCGGCGGCCAGGGCGAGCAGCAGGGATCGCGGCATGGGCTGGCGCATCGGGATGGCGATGGAACGCTCCTGGAGGGACCTTATCGGGCGCGACCCTGGGTTCAACTGGAGGCGGAGGTGTAGAAGCGGAGGGCGAACCGCCAGAACCGGCGGCTCACCAGCAGGCAGAGCAGCGCCACCGCCAGGGAGGCCAGCTGCCAGCCGGGTGAGGCCTGGCCCAGTACCGCCTGGGCCGGCACGGTGGTGAGAAAGGCCACGGGCAGCACGAAGGTGAGCACCAGTCGCAGGCCGGCGGGATAGGCACTGACCGGGTAGCGGCCGGCCACCAGGGCGCTGCGCAGCACCTCGGTGGCATTCCAGACCTTGACGAACCAGATGCTGGTGGCCGCCAGCACGAACCAGAAGCTGTAGAGGATCAGGACGCTGGACAGGAGCAACAGGGCGACCGCCAGCAGGCCGGCGGGCCCTGGGCTGGCGCCGGCGCGGAACGCGGCCACGGCGATCAGGGCGAACCCGGCGACCACCCCCGGCAGCCCCCAGGGGGACACGGTGCGGGCCGAGAGCCAGAACTGGCTGTCGATCGGTTTGAGCAACACGAAATCGAGGCTGCCGCTCCGCACATGGGTCACGATCGTGCTCAGGTTCGGCTGGAGCAGGGTGCTGGTGACGCCATCGAGCAGGGTGTAGAAGCCGAGCACAACCAGGGCGGCCTCCCAGCTCCAGCCGCCCAGGCTGCGGCCGCCGGAGAAGAAGAGGGAGAGCACGAACAGGCTGCCGGCCAGATTGCCCAGGGCCGAGAGCGCCTCGATCCAGGCGTTGGCGGGATACTCCAGCTCGGCGGCCAGCGAAGCCCCCCAGAAACGCCGCAGGGTGATCCAGTAGCGGCGCATCAGGCCCCCATGGCCGAATAGCGGCGCAGGCCAAGGCGCCACAGCAGCAGCAGCGGCGGCACCAGCAGTAGCCCCCAGAGGGCCAGGGCGAGGAAGCCGCCGGCCACGTCAAGGGGAGCGCCGGCGGCCAGCTGGGCCGGGAACCAGACCATGTACGGGAAGGGGGTGTGCAGAGCGAAGGCGCGCACCCCCTCGGGGAAGGCCTCCAGGGGGGCCACCAGACCGGAGAGGAAGAGGTAGGGAATCAGCAGCAGGCGCTCGAGGGCGGCCGCCCGCTCGCTCCAGAAACAGACCATCGTGATCACGGCCTGGAGCAGGAATCGGACCAGGAAGGCCAGGTGAGTGGCGAGCACGGCGAGCAGCAGACCCGTGGCCGTGGCAGGGACGGGGGGAGCGGGCAGCAGCAGCAGCGCCGGCAGCACGAGCACTACCACGAACGGCAGGCGGGTGGTCTGCTCGGCCAGGTGGGCGGCCAGGTAACGCCAGAAGGGCTGCAACGGCTGCAGCAGGTAGGGGGAGAAGCGGCCCTGCAGGGTGTCCTCCTCGAAGGCGTGAATGAGCCAGACGATCGTGAACTGACGCACCACGAAGGCGGCGAGGAAATAGCGGCCGAGCTGGCCCGGACTGAGCCCGAGGGCGACGGCGGCCTCCGAGCCGCTCCAGACGCCGAGCATGATCAGCGGCAGCACCCCGGAGAGGGCCCAGAGCGCGATCTCGGCCCGGTACTCCAGCATCAGGGCGTACTGGCTGCTGAACAGCGCCGCCGCCACGCGCCGGGCGTGGAGCAGGGGAAGCCGGGGCCTGACTCTCATGGAGCGCAGAGTTCCGCCACGGGAGGATCCGGCCTGCGCGGACCGGGATGGTCCGCCTGGCGAAAGAGCTCGCCGATGATCTGCTCGATCGGCGGATCGTTCACCTGCAGATCGAGCACCGGCAACTCGGCCAGCATCCGTCCGACAGTGCCGGTGACCTGCGCGCGCGGCACCAGCAATCGCACCTGGTGCCCCTGGAGCGATTCGATCGTGCCGTAGGGCCTGAACGCCTCCCGCGGGAACACCTGGCGCAGCTCCAGCCGCACTTCGCGATAGGGGGCCAGCCGTTCCCCCAGCCCCTCGAGGCTGCCATCGTAGAAGAGACTCCCCTGGTGGATCAGCAGCACCCGCGGGCAGAGGGCGGTGATGTCGCCCATGTAGTGACTGGTCAGGAGCACGGTGGCACCGGTGCGGCGGTTGTAGTCAGCCAGGAAGTCCCGCACCCGCACCTGGGCGTTCACGTCGAGACCGAGGGTGGGTTCATCAAGAAACAGCACCGAGGGCCGATGCAGCAGGGCCGCCAGCAGCTCGGCCTTCATGCGCTGCCCCAACGAGAGCTTGCGCACCGGCCTGGTGAGCTCCTCGCCCAGCTCCAGCATCTCGGCCAGTTCGGCGATGCGGCGCCGGGCCTCGCCATCGGCGAGGCCGTAGACGGCGGCGTTGACCCGCAGCGAATCCAGGGGGGGCAGATCCCAGATCAGCTGCTGCTTCTGACCCATCACCAGGGTGATGCGCCGCAGGAAGGCCGCCTGGCGCAGGGCGGGCTCATGGCCCGCCACCCGCACCTGTCCGCCACTGGGGTGGATCAGGCCGCTGAGCATCTTGAGGGTGGTGGTCTTTCCGGCGCCGTTCGGTCCCAGAAAACCCACCACCTCGCCGGGCTCGATCTGGAACGACACCTGGGACACCGCCGGCACCTCCCGGCTGCGGCGGGCGACGAAGTGGCGCAGGGTGCCCAACAACCCGGGCTGCTTGTCCGCCACCCGGAATGTCTTGGAGAGGGCCTCGGCGGAGATGATCGGCATGACCCCAGCGTGGCGGCCGCGGCCCCTCAGTGCGCGGCCGCCACGCTGAGCTCGAGCAGCGGCCCCAGCGGCACCACCCCGGACGGGTTGATCGTGCGATGGCTCTGGTAGTAGTGCCGCTTGATGTGATCCATGTCCACGGTGGCGGCGATGCCGGGCTGCCGGTACAGCCGCTTGAGGTAGGCCTGGAGATGGGGATAGTCGACCAGGCGGCGCAGATTGCACTTAAAGTGACCGACGTAGACTGGATCGAAGCGCACGAGGGTGGTGAACAGGCGCCAGTCCGCCTCGGTGATGCGCTCACCAGTGAGAAAGGGCCGGCCGGCCAGACGCTGCTCGAGGGCATCGAGGCTGGCAAACAGGGGGGTGAGGGCCTCCTCGTAGGCCCCCTGGGTGGTGGCGAAGCCGCACTTGTAGACGCCGTTGTTGATGGTGTCGTAGATCCAGGTGTTGAGTTCGTCGATCTCGGCGCGCAGCTCCTCGGGGTAGTAGTCGCCGGGGGCGGCGCCAACCCCATCGAAGGCGGTGTTGAACATGCGCAGGATCTCCGATGATTCGTTGCTGACGATCGTGGAGCGCCGCTTGTCCCAGAGGATCGGCACCGTGACGCGGCCGGTGCAGCCGGGATCGGCGTGGGTGTAGAGCTGATGGAGCCAGCGGGCGTTGAGCACCGGATCGGGCACCACGCCGGGACCCGGATCGAAGCTCCAGCCGTGCTCCAGCATCAGCCAGTGCACCACCGACACTGAGATGGCCTCCTCCAGGCCCTTGAGGGAGCGCAGGATCAGGGTGCGATGGGCCCAGGGACAGGCCAGGGAGACATACAGGTGGTAGCGGCCGGGCTCGGCGGCGAACCCCCCCTCTCCACTGGGCCCGGGGGATCCATCGGGGGTGATCCAGTGGCGGAAGCGGGCGGAATCGCGCTGGAAGCGCCCTCCACTGGCACTCGTGTCGTACCAGGCGTCCTGCCAGGCGCCGTTCAGCAGGTAGCCCATGGAGAAGGGAAAGTGGAGGCAACCTTAGGAAGTCCAGCCCCGAGGAGCGCGGTGTTCGCCGAACAGCCCCATTGGACGGCGACCGGGGGCCGATTCAGGGGCGACCCGCCAGGAGGGCGCGCCACAGCGCTTCGAGCAGCAGGGCCGAACCCCCACTCCACAGCGCCAGGCGCCCCGCCTGGCAGAGCACCTGGGTGGTGAGCAGGGCGCGGATCGGGATCATGGGCGCGGGGCTCCGCTCGGAGCGGGGCGGGCGGGGCTGAGATCGGAGGGGGCCACACGGGAGGAGGGGGAGG
>CAYGQY010000208.1:0-4129 GCA_964352195.1 uncultured bacterium | reverse complement strand
CGGGATCGCCGCGCCGCTGCTGAGCGACCAACAGGCCGCCGAGTTGCAGCACCGCCGCCGCCGCCTGCAGCCGGGCGAGAAAGCCCAGCTGGCCCGCTGGAGGATCAGCAAGGCCTGGGGCCTGGGCACCGCCGCCCCCACGGCGGCGGTGCTGGAGGCCGACCGGGAACAGCGGAGCCAGCGGGGCCGCTTCGGGTGGGCGCTGCGTTCGATCGAGGCCCGGCAGCTGGTGGCCCGATCCGATCAGGCCACCGCCCAGCACCTGGCGCCCCGTGGCGTCGGATGGCAGCCCGATCTGTGCCGGCAGCTGATCGGCCCGAAGCTGGCCGCCGCCGATGCCCTTGGCCTGCCCGGCTGGCTGGAGCGCACCGACGGGTTCACTGCCGATGATCCCCGCCTTCTGGAGCTGCAGGCCACCGCTGAAGCGCACCGCGCCAGCATGACCCAGATCCTGGGGATCAGTCCCGGAAAGACCGCCACCGGCACCCTGCGGCGCCTGCTGCGGCTGGCCGGCTACCGGCTAGAGGCCAAGCGCAGCCGGGAGCGTGGCGATCGCAGCTGGCGCTACCGGGTGGTGCCCGACGCCCAGCCCGACGGGATCAACAGCGAGCAGCTGGCGGCCGCCTGGATCGATCAGCTGTCCCAAAAAATCCCATTCATCTAATGGGAGAACATGGGGACACGGCCGCTGCCTTCTCTCGCCCGCGCTCAAGCCATGGCCCAGCTCAACTACTTTGCCCAGTACAACGACAAAGGCCAGCCGTCGGTGTTCTTCCGTGGTGGCGGCGAGGCCCCGGAGGAAATGTTCCGGTACGACGAGCGGAAGTGGGTCCCGCGGGAGTTCCTCTACCTGATCGCCGGCGACCCGGACGAGATCGACCATCGGGTGGGTCCGGTGCTCGCTGAAGACGCGGAGCAGCGGATCGCCGCCTGGCTCGAGCAGCACCCGGCCTCCTGAGCCGCCGCCGCGAGCCTTCCTCCCTCGCCCCCCAGCCAAGGCGGCCATCAGCTACCTGGATAACGACACCGTGGCCGCTTTGCTGACGTTCATCAAGGAGACCGTCTGCGTTCATGCCTCTGTGTTGATCATCAGCCATGACGGCACCGACAAGGGCGCTCACAGCGGCGCGAAAACGTGGGCAGAGGTCCCATCCATCGTCCACGGCCTCATGACTCCCCAGACAGCCGGTTGTGGCGGGTGGTGAAGAACCGGATGGGACCGCTCAGAGAGTTCCGCTATGAGCTGACCCAGGGCGGCACCCTGGCCCCCCTGGTGCGCCTCCGCGTCGAACGGCCGCACGACTCGCCCGCCGTGCTCGCCCTGGCGCTCGATCCAGGGGGCACCGGGCAACCGATGGGTCGGGAGGTGCGGGAGACCCTGGAGCAGGTGCTGAGGTGATCAGGCTCGCGCTACTCAGTTCCGCGCAGATGGGTGGTCGGAGCGTGTCGTTTCGGCAGCTGCCGCCCTACATACCCTCGCCAGGACCGCCGCATTTCTGGCCATGGTCCCAATGACTTTCTTCGCCTTCTATATCCAGGCTCCACACAGCTCCCAGCTGCTCACCCTGGCGATGGCCGTCATGATCTACAGGATCCAGAACGCCCCACAGCCCTGAATAACTCCCAGCGCTACCAGGCAAGCAAGAATGGCTGCCATAGTGGGAGACAAGGACCCAACTGCATGCAGCTGCTGGATCGGATCAGTTGTTCAAAAAAACTCCCTGTCAGGAAGGAAATCTGAGATCATGACCGAGAAGCATCCCGAGCCCACAATCAAAACTGAGATCTTGTCTCATCTCTCAAGCGATGGGCGCCAAGTGACGCTTCAGACCAACACCAACAACGGTTCAGATCAATTCAAGCTGCGGATTAACCAGGCAAGGCCCGGATCTGAGCGCACCTCTCTCAGTCATAAGGAAGCGAAAATTATCGGCTCACTTCTTTATTTTTACGGCGCACTGTCCCCTGATCTCTGGTGGGGGAATACACCCATAGCGGCCGATTTCACCAGTCGTGCAGCCGCAGTAGCCGCCGCTGCGGCCGTTCTTCAGAGGCTCAACGCCCTCCATCAGACTTGATCTGAACCCATGATCCGCAAGACCACCAGGGGACACGGCCCACCGACCCCGAGCGAGGAGCCATAAACCATGAAAGGGCTATCGAGCGAAGAAGCCACCAGAGCAGTGCTCCAGGCCGGCATGAGCGCCGCCGACCACATGGGCAATGCGGTCAACTACATCGAACAACGCTTCGGTCCTGGCTACGCCGAGGAGCACCCCGAGTTGGTGGTCGCCTTTATGCAAGCCGCCGCCACCAACTATCATGCCTGGGCGGTTATGGCAGCGGCAGACACGATTAGCGACGCCATAGAGCGGCGGGCTCCGTGACAACCCCTAACACCCCCTCCCAGCGCTACCGGGCCCGCCTGCGGGGAGGACTCCCCGCAGTGCCGCTTAGCCCCAGCTGCAGCCGCCAGATCAGGGGTGCGGGTCGTGGAGGGCAGATGCTGAACAGCTGAACAGAATAAACCGCGAACGATCGCGAACAGTTGCGCTAGGGACTCATCCCCTCAAGTGGCTTGGCGAGCGCTGAAACGATGATGCCCGCAATGGCAAAACATGCCGAACGTGCATCCGAAGGAGTCCAAGGAAGAACCCCTGCAAGAAGGCTCAAGCCGAGCGCTGCGCTCAGAACCCAGAAGCGCCACCTTATATGTGGCCTTTCCTCCTGCTGCCCCCTAGCGGGGACAAGGGTCTCTTGGATGATCGGAGGCTCGTCCGTTCCGGGCCCCGTCCGTTCCGTCACAGGCCAACCAGTTCGCGCAGGGTTCCGTCGCTGTCTTTTAGGAGGACTTTGCCCTTGCGCATCTCGACTTCCTTTGCCCGCTTGTAGAGGGCCATGGCACGCCGGAAAACTTCGGCACGTGTCATTCCCGTCTCTTCCGAAACGGTTTCCAACTGCTGAGCAAGTTCTGGGCTCATGCGGACGTCAAAACGTCGCGTATCGACTACGGCCATCGGAGTAGCACATGCGATGCAAGGTGCTCGGGATTTTCCCGAGGACAGAATCCTATTCGAAATCCGGAATGCTGCCGGACATAAAACCGTACAAACATCCGAATATTTACCGCAGTGGTCTGGGACGCTAGGCCGTCCGCGAACGTCCGCGACCATGCCTGAACCGCTCGCCCTCAGCGCCCTGCCGCCCGGTGTCCGCCTGAGTGAATGGATTGCGGTTGCGCCGATCGGCAAGACCGCCACCTACGACCTGCTGCGGGCCCTGGGGATTGAGCCGGCCAGGGTTCGGGTGCCGGGCGTGTCGGTGCCGGTGGCCTGGCTCACCCCCCAGCAGCAGGACGCCATGGATCAAGCCGCGACCGCGATCGGTCGCGGTCGAACGATCGGGGAGCTGGCCACCGTCCTTCAGACGGCGACCGCGAACGACCACGAACAGGAGCAGCAGGAGCCCCCCTCCCTGGACCTACTGGCACGGCGGCTCGAAGCGATCGAGAGGGCACAGCGAACCGGCGCACCGCTCAGTACCACTGAGGCGGCCCTGCTGCTGGGGGCCCGTCCGGGTTCGACCGTGACTGTTCGCGGTCGTCTGAAAGCGGAGAAATTGGCCCGGAATGTCTGGGTCCTGTCCGCTTTGACCGCGAACGATCGCGGTTCAGCCTGAGCCCGGAGACCGTCGGTTCTCAACTGCAGAGCCTACGGAGAGTCAACAAGGACTCCAGGGGCTCCATATCCGGCAGCTTCAGCCCTGACCCTTCCGACAACTAGGCAGTTGCTCTTTTGGTAAAAGAGCAACTAGGATCAGGGGGTTGCGACCGCCCGCCATGAAGAACGCCCGCCACGGGGCCGCCGCCACCCTCACCGACGACGAGCTGGACGCCCTGCTGGAGTCCGCCCCCTCCCCCCGCTACCGGGCCCTCTGGGCGATCCAGCGCTGGAGCGCCGCCCGCATCGGGGAGGCCCTCTCCTTGACCTGGGGGGATCTCAACGGCGTGGTGACGTTCCGCAAGGCCACCACCAAGACCAAGACCACCCGGCAGGTGCCGACTTCGCCGCGGCTGACCGCTGAGCTGGCCGCCTACCGCCGGGCCTGGACCGCCGAACACGGCCATGCT
>CAYGQY010000207.1:0-4134 GCA_964352195.1 uncultured bacterium | reverse complement strand
GGCTACATCACCCCCGGCCACAGGCGATCGTTCCGCATCGGCAACGCTGCCGCTGCGGTCGACCCCGTCGGCGGCGAGGCCATCGGCCGCGCCGTCTGGTCCGCCCGCCCGCTCCCCCCGCCCCTCCCCCCGTCGCCCGCTCGCCCATCCCCCATGCGCCGCTCCTTCTCCCTGCTGCTGAGCTCCCTGCTCGTGTCCGCTGCCCTGCTGCTGGCTCCCCAGGCCAGCTGGGCCTATCCGTTCTGGGCCCAGCAGAACTACGAAAGCCCACGCGAAGCCACCGGCAAGCTTGTCTGCGCCAACTGCCACCTGGCCAAGATGGCCACCCGCATCGAGGTGCCGCAGGCGGTGATGCCCGACACGGTGTTCAAGGCGGTTGTGAAGATCCCTTACGACACCGATCTCCAGCAGGTGGGGGCTGACGGCAGCCGCACAGGCCTCAACGTGGGGGCGGTGGTGATGCTCCCCGACGGCTTCACCCTGGCCCCCCAGGACCGCCTCAGCGAGGAACTCAAGGAGGAAACCGCAGGGATCTACTACACCACCTACAGCGAAACCGATCCCGGCATCCTGCTGGTGGGCCCCCTGCCCGGGGATCAGCACCAGGAGATCGTCTTCCCGATCCTCTCCCCCGATCCCGCCACCGACAGCGCCATCCACTTCGGCAAGTCCTCCATCCACGTGGGCGGAAACCGGGGCCGGGGCCAGGTCTATCCCACTGGTGAGAAGAGCAACAACGGCGCGTTCAACGCCTCCGTCGCCGGCACCGTCACAGCGGTGACCCCTGCCGACGGGGGTGGCTCGGTGGTGGAGATCCGCACCGCTGACGGGGGGAGCGTCAGCGATCCCATCCCGGCGGGCCCCACGGTCACCGTCGCCGTCGGCGACATCCTTGAGGCCGGCGCCCTCCTCACCGATGACCCCAACGTGGGGGGCTTCGGTCAGCTGGACACCGAGATCGTGCTGCAGAATCCCGTGAGGATCTACGGCATGCTGGCGTTCTTCGCCGCCGTGGCCCTGGCCCAGATTCTCCTGGTGCTCAAGAAGAAACAGGTCGAGAAGGTGCAGGCCGCCGAAGGCATCTGATCGCTGCCAGCTCTGCCCTTCGCGCACATCGTTCCGTTGGCGCCTTCCTTGTCCGCTGCCCTCCTGGCCCTGTTCACCTCCCCGGGGCCGGTGGTGACCAGCCTGCTGGGGCTCACCCTGCGCTGGTATGGCCTGCTGATCGCCGCGGCGGTCCTGGTCGGTCTGCTGCTGGCCATGAGACTGGGCCGCCAGCGGGGCATCGATCCGGGAGTCATCGCCGATCTGCTGCCCCAGCTGGTGCTCTGGGCGATCGTGGGGGCCCGGCTCTATTACGTGCTGCTGGAGTGGCGGCAGTTCCGGCTGAACTGGATTGAGGTGCTGGCCATCTGGCATGGCGGCATCGCCATCCATGGCGCCCTGCTCGGGGGCACCCTTTGCCTGATTCTCTTCTGCAGGCGGCGGAAGCTTCCGTTCTGGACCCTGCTCGACGTGCTGGTGCCCTCGGTGGTGCTGGGCCAGGCGATCGGCCGCTGGGGCAACTTCTTCAATTCAGAAGCCTTCGGGCTGCCCACCGACCTGCCCTGGAAGCTCTACATCCCGGTGTTCAACCGGCCCGATCCCTTCATCGACCAGCAGTTCTTCCATCCCACCTTTCTCTACGAGTCGCTCTGGAATCTCGGGGTGTTCGCCCTGCTGCTCGTGCTGTTTCGGCTGGGGCTGAAGGGACGCATCAAGCTGCCGGCCGGGGCCCTCAGCTGCGTCTATCTGATCGGCTACAGCCTGGGCCGGTTCTGGATCGAAGGCCTGCGGATCGATCCCCTCTGCCTGTTCTCGACCCCACCCTTCTGTGAGGGGGGGCTGCGGATGGCCCAGCTGATGAGTCTGCTGCTGATCGGCTTCGGCGCCTTCGGCCTCTGGGTTCTCTATGGCCGTGGTCAGCCCTTGCCGGGCCCCTCCGGTCTGCCCGCCTCCCCTGGAAGTTCTCCCCCGTGACCCCTGTTCTGATCGTGGGAGCGGGCCCCGGTGCGCCCGATCTGATGACCGTGCGGGCCCTGCGCGCCATTGAGGCCGCCGAGGTGCTCGTCTGGACCGACTCGCTGGTGTCTCCCCAGATCGCCGCGCTGGCGCCGGCGGACTGCGAGCGCATCCGCACCAGCACCCTCACGCTCGAGCAGGTGATGGAGGTGCTGATCGATCGATCCCGCGCCGGCCGCCGGGTCGTGCGCCTGCATGATGGGGACCCCTGTCTGTTCGGGGCCTTGGCTGAGCAGGTCGGCCGGCTGGTCGCGGCCGACCTGGCGGTGGAGGTGGTGCCGGGCCTCAGCGCCTACCAGGCCACCGCGGCCGCCCTCACGGCCGAACTCACCATTCCGGGCCTGGTGCAGACCATCGTGCTCAGCCGTGCCGCCGGCCGCACCGGGGTTCCCGAGCGGGAAGCCCTCAGCCGGCTGGCGGCCCTGCGCGCCTCCCTCTGCCTCTACCTCAGCGCCCGTCACGTGGAGGAGACCCAGCAGGTGCTGCTGGAGCACTACCCCGCCGAGACCCCTGTGGCGATCGGCTATCGCGTCAGCTGGCCCGACCAGTGGCTCACGGTGGTGCCCCTCGAGCGGATGGCGGCCGTCAGCCGCGAGCGGGGTCTGATTCGCACCACGCTGTACGTGGTGAGTCCGGCCCTGGCGGCTCCGGCCCAGGCCCGCTCCCGGCTCTACTGGTCAGGCCACGATCATCTGTTCCGTCCGGCCACCGCCCCTTCGCCGTAGAGCTCCCGCTCGAAGCGGGCCCGATCGAAGCCGCAGCCCAGCCGGGCCACGATCTCGCCCAGGTCGGTGGCCGCGTTGCCCAGGCAGCAGGTGCCCCCGGGGGATGGGGTGACGTTGAAGACCAGCCCAGGGGCGGGCTGGATGCGGGCCTCCCCCAGCATCAGCCTGCGCTGCGGCTTGTCGATGAGCTGGGGCCGCACGCCGCCGTAGCCCTCGGCGACACGCAGGTCCTCCAGCTTCAGCCCTGGCACGATCTTGCGCGCGTCGCGCAGGAACAGGCGCCGCCGCAGCCAGGGCACCTCAAACAGCAGGTTGCGCAGGATGTAGGCGCGCAGGTCAGCCACCCGCAGCAGCTGCCAGAAGACCGCCAGCACGGCCCCGTCCAGACGCAGCACCTGCAGGAATTCCCAGAACGAAGCCGGGCGGTAGCGCTCCAGCAGCGGCAGCGGCAGGGCCGTGGGACCGAAGCGGGTCTTGCCCGCTTCCCGCACATCCGGGTCACCATGCACGGCGGCGAAGGGCAGCTTGTCGTTCTGGACGGTGTAGACCTTGCCGCGCAGGAGGTCGGGGGTGAAGTAGAAGCTGCCCGCCACCGGCAGGCAGGAGTACTGCAGCCCGTGGCCCATCCGTTGGGCCATCAGCAGGCTGTGGGCGCCGGCGCACACCACCACATGGTGGGCGCGGACCTGGTGTCCGGACGCCCCGGGGCCCCGAGTGCTGGGCTGGAGGTCCACCCGGAAGGTGTCCCCCTCCGGTGTGATGCGGGTCACTGTGGTGCCCAGCAGGAGATCCAGCTGGCGATCACTCCCCAGGATCGCTGCCCGGGCCTGGTCCAGAAAGGCCTCCGAGAGCGCTTCGTAGTCGACGGCGGTCTCGGTGCGCCGGATGCCGATCGCCACCAGCTCCTCCGGCCTGGGAACTCCGTCCACCAGGGCCACCGCGGGCTCCCAGGCGGCGATCTGCTCCTTCTCCAGCAGCTCCATGGCGGGAAAGTGCGGGGAGAACTCCGCGAAGCGCCGGCGCAGGATGGTGACCTCGTGCTCGCCCACCCCCAGCACCATCTTCGGAGTGCGGAAGACACATCGGGCGCGGGTGTCGGCGTCCAGCAGGTCAGCGAAGCGGACGATCATCTCTGCCGTGCGCTTCACCTTGAGGGCTTTCTCCAACGAGTAGTTGGTTTCGATGTCACCGCAGTGGATCGTCTGGCTGTTGTTGCTCGCCCGGGAGTTGACCTGGGCGAGCCGGTCATAACGTTCCACCAGGGCAAGGCGGGGCAGGTCGGTGTAGCGAGCCAGCTCGAACAGCAGGGCCGTGCCGCACACCCCTCCGCCCACGATCAGCACGTCCA
>CAYGQY010000206.1:0-4139 GCA_964352195.1 uncultured bacterium | reverse complement strand
TCACGTCGGGTGGCTCGAACGGCGCCCCGCAGGGTTCGCAGCGGCACCGGGTGGGCACCAGCTCCAGCTCCAGCCGGGCCCCGGCGGCCACCGCATCCGCCATCACCACCTCGAAGGCAAAGCGGAGGGCGTCGGGATCCACTCCCGAGAGGCGCCCCACCCGCAGGCGCAGGCAGTGGATGTGCCGGGCCCCCTCGGCCGCCGCTGCCTCCAGGGCAAGGCGGCGCACCTCCTCCATCAGCGCCAGCTCATGCATCGCCGCCCCCACCGCACCAGCGCCGCACGGCTGCGAGCAGCTCGGGCAGCTGGGCCTCCAGGGCCGGCGTGAGCCCGGTGCCGCAGCCGCAGCGGCGGGCGGGCACCAGCAGCTGCCAGGCCGGGGGGCGCCGGCCGTACAGGGAGGCGGCCAGCTGGAGGAGGGCGCCGGGGCTGGCCCAGTGGCTGAAGGGTTGCCCCGTCGCCGCCGCCGGGTCCCCATCCGCCGGAGTCTCCAGCCGCTCCAGCCGCCAGCCGGGGGGCGGACCGGCCGGGGTCCGGGAGGCATCCACGAACAGCACCCTCTTCGCCGCCGCCAGCCGGGGGGCCAGCTCGGGGGTGAGCTGGGTCGGGGCCAGCACATCAAGCCCCGGCAGCTGCCAGGACTCCACCCGTTCCGCGATGGCCGGCCCCACGCCGTCGTCCTGCCGCAGCCGGTTGCCCCAGCCGATCAGCAGATCGGGACGGCGCTGCCGCCCAGCGGGGCTCACTGGCGCCACCGCTCGCGCAGCAGCTCACCGCTGGGCCCGATCAGCTGCACGTGCAGCGGCATCTGGCCAGCGGCGTGGGTGGAGCAGGAGAGGCAGGGATCGAAGCAGCGGATGCCCGCCTCCACTCGGTTGAGCAGCCCCTCGGCGATCTCCGGCACCTCCGGTCGGGCGCCGCTGCCTCCGGCGGGGCCCGCCTGGATGTAGTGGCGGGCGATCTGGGTGATCGTGCGGTTCATGGCCCGGTTGTTCTGGCCGGTGGCGATGATCAGGTTCACCGCCGTGATCAGCCCATCGGCGTCGATGCGGTAGTGGTGAAACAGGGTGCCCCGGGGCGCTTCGCTCACCCCCACCGCCTCGAAGGCGTTCACTGCGGCATGGGCGCGCACGTGGGGGTCGCAAAGGGCGGGGTCGTCGAGCAGTGCCTCGATCGCCTCCAGCGCGGCGAGGATCTCGATCAGCCGGGCCAGGTGATAGAGGAAGGAGCTCGTCACCACCCGGCCGCCGCGCTGCCGCAGCTCCAGCAGTTCCCGATCGGCCGCGGCCGTGCCGATCCGCTCGCACACGTTCAGGCGGGCCAGGGGACCCACCCGGTAGCTGCCCGCCTCCGCTCCCAGGGGCTTGTAGTAGGGGAATTTCAGGTAGGTGGTGGGCTCCACCGCCTCGGCCAGCAGGCTGTCGAGTTGCTCGGCCGCGAGCCCATCGGCGGGCAGGTCGCCGGTCAATGGCGCGCCGGTGCTGTCGATCAGGCGCAGCTGGCCGCCGTAGTGCTCCCAGCTGCCGTCCCGTCCCACCAGGGCCAGGAACAGCGAAGGGAAGGTGCCGAACAGGCCGGCCTCGGCGGCCAGCGGGCCATCCAGCAGGCCCTTGAACAGCTCCAGGGCGTGGCGGGTGGTGGCGAGGGCCTCCGGGAGGGCGGCCCGGATCGCGTCCCGTTCGCTGGGCGCCAGCGGCGTGCGCACGCCGCCGGGCACGGCCCAGGCGGCATGGATCTTCCGTCCCCCCAGCCGCTCGATCACCGACTGGCCGAACTGGCGCAGGCGGATGCCGCCGCGGGCGAGCCCGGGATCGGCGGCGATCAGTCCGAAGATGTTGCGCCGGGCCGGGTCGCTGTCCCAGCCGAGCAGGAAATCGGGGCTGCTCAGATGAAAGAAGGACAGGGCGTGCGACTGGATGATCTGGGCCAGGTTCATCAGTCGCCTCAGCCGCTCCGCCGCCGGTGGGCTCGTGACCCCCAGGAGCTGGTCGCCGGTCTTGGCGGCGGCCAGCAGATGGCTCACCGGACAGATGCCGCAGATCCGCGCCGTGATCGCCGCCATCTCGGGGAACGGCCGCCCGACGCAGAAGGCCTCGAAGCCGCGGAATTCCCCCACGTGGAAGTGGGCGCCGCTCACCCGGCCGCTGGCGTCGAGCTGGATGGAGATCTTGGCGTGGCCCTCGATGCGGGTGACCGGATCGATCAGGATCGTGCGGGTCATGGCTCAGCCGAAACGGATCATCTCCGGCCCCTCCATCACGGGCCGCTCGTTCCGCAGCAGGGCCTCCAGCACCGTGCGGATCCGCGCGGCCGCTGGGGGGCACCCCGGCAGGAACAGATCCACCGGCACCAGCGCATGCACCGGCAGCACCCGCTCCAGCAACTCCGGCACCAAACCGGGGGCCTGGGGCCGCTGGGCCGAGCCATCGGCCAGCTCCCTGTAGGCCCGCTCCAGCACCGCGGCGGGATCCGCGAAGGCGTTGCGCAGGCCGGGCACGTTGGCGGTGATGGCGCAGTCGCCGAAGGACACCAGCAGGCGCGTGCGCCGTCGCACCTGGCGGATCAGGGCCAGGTTGTCGCGGTTGCCCACCCCCCCCTCCACCAGGGCCACATCCACCTGGTCGGGGTAGGCCTTGGTGTCGGAGGCGATCGGCGAGAAGACCATCTCGATCTGCGGGGCCAGCTCGATCAGCCACTCGTCGAGGTCGAGGAACGACATGTGGCAGCCGGAGCAGCCGGTCAGCCAGACGGTGGCCAGGCGCAGCTTCGTGGGCTGGCTCATGGCGCCTCCCGCCGGGCGCGGCGGGCCCGCAGCAGGGCCGCCAGGCGGCCGGGATCCTCATGGTTCTCCCCGGCGGTGTCCCCCTGGTGGAACAGGGCGCCGGTGGGGCAGACCATCACGCACTTGCCGCAGTCGGTGCAGGCGTCCACCGCCCCCCAGGGCTGATCGAGTCCGGCGATGATCCGGCAGTGCTCCCCCCGCCAGCCCACGTCCCAGACATGGGCCCCCTCCACCTCGTCGCAGACCCGCACGCAGCGGGTGCAGAGGATGCAGCGGCTGTGGTCGAGCCCGAAGCGGTGGTGGGAGAGATCCACCGAGCGCCGCGGATGGCGGTAGGGAAGCCGGGCGTGGTCCATGCCCACCTCCACCGCCCTGTCCTGCAGCTCGCAGTGGCCGTTGGCCACACAGATGGCGCAGACGTGGTTGCCCTCGGTGAACAGCAGCTCGATCACCGTGCGGCGGTGCTCCAGCAGGCGCGGCGTGGCCGTGCGCACCACCAGTCCCTCCGCCGCCGCCGTCATGCAGGCGGGCTGCAGCCGGGGGGTCCCGTCGAGTTCCACCAGGCAGAGGCGGCAGGCGGCCACGGGAGAGAGCCCCTCCAGGTGGCAGAGGGTGGGGATCACCACGCCGGCGTCGCGGGCGGCCTCCAGCAGGCTGGCGCCTTCGGCGACCGCCACACTGCGGCCATCGACCGTGAGCGTGCACACGTTCATGGTGGTCCCTCCGCGCCGGATCCCGCCGGGCCCAGCAGGGCGAGGTAGTCCGGGCGGAAGTGCCGCAGGGTGCTCAGGACCGGCCTGGGGGCGCTCTGCCCCAGCCCGCAGAGGCTGGTCTCGCTCACCATCGCGCAGAGCGCCTCCAGGCGCTGCAGATCGTCGGGGCCGGCCTGGCGGTCCAGCAGCCTCTGGAGCAGGGCGTGGAGCTGCACGGTGCCGGCGCGGCAGGGCACGCACTTGCCACAGGATTCCTCGCGGCAGAAGGCCATGAAGAAGGCCGCCAGGGCCACCATGTCGGTGTTCCGGTCCAGCACCACCATGCCGCCGGAGCCCATGATCGTGCCCAGGTCCTGGAGGCTTTCGTAATCCACTGGGGTGTCGAGCCGATCGGCGGGCACGCAGCCCCCGGAGGGACCGCCGGTCTGGACCGCCTTGACGGCGGAACCATCGGGGGTGCCCTCCCCCATCTCCAGCACGATCGTGGCCAGGCTGGTGCCCATCGGCACCTCCACCAGACCGCCTCGGCGCACATGGCCGGTGAGGCTGAACACCTTGGTGCCCGCGCTGCCGGCGGTGCCGATGGCGGCGAACCAGTCGGCGCCCTCCCGCAGGATCGGCGCCACATTGGCGAAGGTCTCCAC
>CAYGQY010000205.1:0-4147 GCA_964352195.1 uncultured bacterium | reverse complement strand
CTCCCCAGCCCATCGCCCCGGCTCCAGCCCCGGCCCCGGTGCGATCCGCCTACGCCGGGACCGGAGAAGCCAGCTGGTACGGTCCGGGCTTTTTCGGCAACCGCACCGCCAACGGCGAGGTGTTCCGTCCAGGCACCCTCACCGCGGCCCATCGCACCCTTCCGTTCGGAACCATGGTGCGGGTCACCAACCTCTGGAATGGGCGGACTGCGGTGGTGCGCATCAATGATCGGGGTCCCTTCCATGGCCGTCGGATCATCGATCTGGGCCACGGAGCCGCCCAAAAACTGGGCCTCATCTCCAGCGGCATCGCCCAGGTTCGCCTTGAGGTGATTCAGTAGGTCGATCGGGCCCAGACCCTCCCCGGGTCCATTCTCCAAACCGCCCCGTGGGTCTTCGTCGTCCTTCCCCGTGGAGCTGCTACGCACCACTGCAGACCTGCGTCGCTGGTGCGGTCCACCGATCCACCGGATTGACAGACCTGTTCACTTCGTGCCCACGATGGGGGGGCTGCACCGGGGCCATGCCGGTCTGATTCTCCGTGCCGGCCAGAGCGGGGCCGGAGCCGGGCGGCGGCCCAGGATTCTGGTCAGCGTTTTCGTCAATCCTCTCCAGTTTTCCGCCGGGGAGGACTTCCAGCGTTACCCCCGTGATCTCGCCGGCGATGCCGCCACCGCCGCGGGAGCCGGGGCCGATGCCCTGTTCGCTCCTGACGCCGAGGAGCTCTTCCCCGGTGGAGCGTGCCAGATCACCCGGGTGTGCCCCCCGGCGATCCTGCTTCAGACCCTCTGCGCCCGGTCGAGGCCGGGCCATTTCGAGGGGGTGGCCACCGTGATCGCCCGCCTGCTGGCGCTGATCCGTCCGGAGCGGATTCTGCTCGGAGAGAAGGACTGGCAGCAGCTGGTGATCCTGCGCCGGGTGGTGGCCGATCTGGGTCTGCCGGTGCGGGTGGAAGGCTGCCCCACCTGGCGGGAGGCGGATGGACTGGCCGGCAGTTCCCGCAACCGGTATCTTTCTCCTGCCGAGCGTCGTCAGGCTGCCGCCGTTCCCAGGGCCCTGCAGGAAGCCTCGCAAACCTGGCGCCATGGTGATCGAAGTGATGACCAACTATTGGCCCGGCTGCGCCGCCGGTTGGAGTCCTCGGCTCTGCAGGTCGATTACGCGGAGCTGGTGGGGGCCCACTCCCTGCTCCCATCGCCGGTTCGCTGCGGGATGGCCCTGCTGGCCGTGGCGGTGCACTGCGGCTCCACCCGCCTGATCGATCACCGCTTTCTCATGACCCGTGCCCCGATCGTCGCCATCGATGGCCCCGCCGGCGCCGGCAAGAGTACTGTCACCCGCGCGTTCGCCCGCCGGCTGGGGCTCCTCTATCTGGATACGGGAGCGATGTACCGCGCCGTGACCTGGTGGGTGCAGCGCCAGGGAGCCGATCCGGCCGATGCGGCGGCCGTCGCCCCACTTCTGGCCGATCTCGACCTGCGGCTGGAGGCAGGTCTGGCCGGCGATCAGCGGGTCTGGATCCAGGGCCATGAGGTCACCACGGCCATCCGTCATCCCGATGTCACCGCCGCGGTGTCCCTGCTGGCGGCCCATGCCGTCGTGCGCGACGCCCTCACCCGCCAGCAGCAGGCCATGGGCGAACGGGGGGGTCTGGTGGCGGAAGGCCGCGACATCGGCACCGCGGTCTTCCCCGACGCTGAGTTGAAGGTGTTCCTCACCGCATCGGTGCAGGAGCGGGCGCGCCGGCGTGCCCTGGATCTGGAGCAGCGGGGATTTGGGCCACCCGCGCTTGGGGAACTGGAGGCCCAGATCGCCGAGCGGGACCGACTCGACTCGAGTCGGGCGGTGGCTCCGCTCTGTCAGGCCGAGGACGCCATCGAACTGATCAGCGATGGCCTGGAGATCGACGCGGTGATCCAGGCCCTGGTGGATCTGTTCCGTGAGCGGGTGCCGGAGGACGCCTGGCCCCCGGAGCCGCCGCCAGCCGCGCCGGCGCCGGCGAGGTCCTAATCGGCCAGCAGATCCTCCAGCAGGCCGTCGCAGGCGTCCTCCAGCAGGTCCAGCACCCGGTCGAACCCCTCGTCGCCGCCGTAGTAGGGGTCGGGGACTTCCGTGCAGGGGTGCCGCCTGCAGTGGCTGGTGATCGGCAGGATCCTGGCCCGGTGACTCCGGCCCGCCGCCAGGGCGCGCACAGCTGCGAGATTGTCGTCATCCATGGTGAGGATGTGCTCGAAGCGATCGAGATCGCCGGGTTCGATCCGGCGGGCCCGGCTGGGCAGTGCAATGCCGCGACGGGCGGCCGCCGCCTGCATGCGCGCATCTGGCGGGTTGCCCACGTGCCAGCCACCGGTCCCCGCCGAATCCACTCGGAAGGCCTGCTCCAGCCCGGCGCCGCGCAGCCGATGCCGAAAGACTCCCTCGGCAGCTGGGGAGCGGCAGATGTTGCCCAGGCACACGAAGAGCACACCGCGCCGGGCCGGTGTCATGCCGGTTCCCCGTCCAGCCGCAGCCTCTCGAGGGCCAGCCGGGCCCGCAGCCGCACCACCGGCGTCTCCTCGCTCGTGTCTCCGGCGAGAAGGCCCAGGCCCTCCAGGGCCCGGAGGCGTTGCTCCCAAGCGGGCCACGGGTCGGCCAGCAGGTTCTCCAGCCCCACGGTGACGGCGTAGCGCACCACCCATTCTCCGTCGGCACAGCCGGCCAGCAGGGCCTCCAGGCAGCGGACGCGGACCCGGGCCGCCTCCGGGTCGCTGAGGTCCTCCAGGTTCAGCTGGCCCAGGCCGCGGGCCGCCGCCCGCCGCACGCTGGGTCCGATGTCACAGGCCAGGGCACTTTCCAGCACCTCCAGACCACGCACATCCCCGATGCCCGCCAGGGCGCGCACCGCCCAGGCCCGCGCGCCGTAGTTGTGGCCATCGATATTCTCGAGCAGAGGCTCCACCGCCTGGGTCCCGAGGGCGATCAGTCCCTCCACGGCTGCCACGGCGGCCCCGGGGTTGTTGAATCCGAGCACCTCCACCAGGCTGGCGGCGGCGGCTGGGTGTCGAGCCTGGGCGAGGTGCCGGGTGGCCTCCAGCAGGCCGAGCGGACTGTCCGCCTGGCGCAGGGCCTCGAGCAGGGGGCCGGGGTCGAGGGGTGGCTGGGCTGGGACTGCCACGGCCGCAGATGGGGAATGCATGGGGAGGTCAGAGCAGATCATCCATGACCGCCAGCACGGCGATGGTGTCGTGATCGTGGCGCCTGACCTCCCCTGGCCGTTGCGGGGCCGTCCGGGAGCGGCCGTTCTCCACCAGCCCCCGCAGGGCGATCAGCTTCAGGCTGTTCTCCGCCAGGGTGCGGCGGATCGGCTCCAGGGCTGGTCGCCAGCCCGCGGCACCCAGGTCCATCAGCGCAGCGCGACGGACCTGGAGCTGGGGATGCTCCAGCAGTTCCAGCAACCGGTCACCCCAGTGGGACGCTCCGGTGAGCTGGAGCAGGGACCGGCAGGCGGCGCTGCGGATCAGCGGCCGCTCGTGCGCCACGAACGGCGTGATCACCTCCAGCACCGGGTCCGACGGACAGCCGATCTCGCCGAGGGCTTCCAGCAGGGCCTCACAGGGCTCCTGGAGCCGGCTGCTGCCCGGCACGGGAGCACCGGCCCCGTCCGGCCCGCTGGCCAGGAGGGCGCAGAGACGATCGACGGCGGCCGTGGCCCGCAGTTCGCCCAGGGAGCGGGCTGCGGCTTCCCGCAGCCCTTCATCGGCGTCATCGAGGGCCTTGAGCAGGGCCGGAATGGCCGCGGTATTCGCCAGCTTGCCGAGGGCCCGGGCTGCGTTGCGGGCCACGGCGTTGTGCTCGACCCCGGCCGAGGCCTGCCGGGGCTGGCGTTGGTCCAGGGCCGCGCAGAGCAGGGGGAGAGTGTCGGGATGGCGGCTCCGCATGCGGCCCAGCCACCAGGCGGCGTAATACTGGGCGGATTGGTCCCCGCTCTGGCGAAGACGGGCCAGCGCTTCCACCTCATCGATGGGGGCGCTGGCGGCAGGGGTGTTGGGGGGAGGACCGGCCTCGACCATGGCCACGGCTTGACGGCAGACAACTCGACGGACGACGGTGCAATAGAAAAAAAGGAGGCCAGAAGGCCTCCTTTGCGGGTGTGAGAGTGGACGACGCG
>CAYGQY010000204.1:0-4162 GCA_964352195.1 uncultured bacterium | reverse complement strand
CCAGGGTTAACGATGACAGGGGCCCAGGATGTCCAATAAAAGGCACCCACCTCATTCGTTGGTGCCGATTAGTTGGAGCTAATCTCAGAAATTCACTTCTTGGACCAAGTTTTATTTATCGCACTCCTGGCTCCCTTGAGGAATCGGCTGTTTGTACAAATCTATTCGGTGCTAACCTCAGCGGTTCGAATCTGTCAGAGGCACATCTATCTGGAGTTGATCTAAGATATGCAAATCTCAATGGTGCAAATTTACAGAGGGCTATCTTAAGCAGTGAAGGCTATGATGATGGAAAGTTTCAGGTTACCACCGATCTTACAAAAGCTGATTTGCGCAATACAATTCTTGTAGATGCTTGTTTCGAAGGAGCCATTCTACGATTCGCCAATCTTAATGACTCGAATCTAGCCGGCGCAGATCTTGAAGGTGCTCAGCTAGATCATGCAAGCCTGGAAAATGCCAACTTAGAAGGAGCGAATCTAACTGATGCGACTCTCTACGGGGCAAATCTAAGAAATGCGCTACTACGTGGAGCCAACCTAGAAAGTATTGGGTGGGACTCTGATACATTATGGCCATCTATCGAAAACCTCTCTCAAGTCGAGAACATGTCTCAGGAGTTAGACACGTATTTGAAAGCAAAGTATAGAGGAGGGGTTGAACAACTGTTAAAAACTTCTTCCGATCTTGGCAGCTTCAGTTTTGTTGAGGCAAATCTTGCTAGGGCGGATCTGAGCGAATCTAGTCTTAGAAATCAAAGAGTATACGCCTGCACTTTATATAGAGCAAAGCTAGCAAGAACTGACCTGTCGTATGCAGATATCCAAGGCACAGATTGCAGGCATGTTGACTTTTATCAGGCAATCATCAAGGGTGCAAGGATTACACACTCGAATTTTGAGTGTGCCAACTTCTCAGGCTGTGATCTTTCTGATACTTCATTTTCAAATTCAGATTTGTCACAGGCAGATCTGAGTTCTTCTACGCTTGAACGAGCTTCACTTGTTGGAGCAAAACTCTATGGTTCAAATCTTCAAAATGCAAATCTTAAGCAAGCTGACATTTGTGGTGCGGACCTCCGAGAAGTTCAATTGTCTGGAGCAGACCTACACGATCTAAAATGGGATCACAAAACTAGGTGGCCAAATATAGCGATACTTAAAACAGCGGTAAATCTTTCTGTAGAACTTGAACATTACGCTAGCACTCCTATCAGTCTATATGTTGATTCCAATGAGGTCTGCGCTAAACAGGATTTACGCGGCACATCTCTTCGTGGCTGCAATCTAAGAGGGATCCATATCTATGCCTCGGTTCTTGATAATTCAGACTTTGAGGGATCTTGCTTATTTCTTGCTAGCATAAGGGATTCGTCACTCAAAGACGCTAATCTAGGCAATGCATTCCTCAAAGGAGCAGATCTCAGCAACACTAATTTGTTAAGAGCTTCTCTATGTGGTTCAATTCTTACCTTTGCCGACCTTTCATATGCAAATCTAGATCAGGCAGACCTAGCGGACTCATTTCTAGATTATGCCAATTTGGAACATTCGAGCCTGAAAGGAACGGATCTAAATGGAGCCAATTTGAGACATGCAAGACTCGCCTTTTGCGACCTCCAAGGAGCAAAGTTGTCCTCAAGTAAGAAGGATTCGGTGATTGGATGGGACTTAATCGACTTTGACGATAAAAACGATTCGAGTTGGACTGGTTCGATAATACGTGGTGCTCGTGCCATATATGCAAGCAGTAGAACTTGTCTTTATGGAGCGGATCTCAGTAACGCCAATCTTATCGAAGCCAAGATTGATAACGTAACGCTAGATTGTGCGAAGCTTCAAAATGCCAATCTTAAAGGAGCTTCTATTATGAATTCTTCTCTTGACTATGCTGACCTAAGAGGCGCTAATCTAGAAGGCACAAACCTTACGGGCACATCCCTCAAGTATGTACGAATTGACTCGTCTACTTATTTGCCAGAGCCTGTGGCGTCGAACGATGTACATGATGATTCTTCACTAGACGGCTTCGCAGATGATAATAAATTGCAAGACTGGTTATTAGACACTGACTTTGAGGAGATTCCGTTTTAGGACTTCCCGTAAATTGTTTATTAATGCGGAACGTTTCAACTCGCTTGCAAAAAAGAATTCTGGCATAATCAGCCTCCTTTGTCGATGCCCCCCGGTTCAGGAAAGATGTCACCCCTTTCATTCGTACATCCGGGGGGGCTTGAGGACATGACCAAGGCGTCGTTTCAGCGAGGCTGTAAAGGCTGATGAGAGGAGGCTGATGAGCCAGCCACACAGGCAAACCGCGGCCCGGATTTCAGAAGAGCTGGACATCCACGTGATCACTCTCTACAGATGGAGGAAGACGTGGCGGTTGCATGGAGAGGTGCCGGTTGCTGCCCCTACCCCCCCCCGAGAACAGCGTGGGGCTGGTGGGGAGCCGGTGGATCATCGGGGTGGGGTTCGGCGGTCCTGCCAGAGCCAGAAACAAGCCCTATTGCATACCAGCAGCGGCTACCCGAGGATTCTTGAGGTAGAGATAGAAGCCTGGAATTACTATCTTATTTGGACCAAAGGCCAACTTCCTAAGCGAACCTTTAGCGCTTAGTACAGGCACCCACTCCAATTTCTCGCCCATGGCATCAAGTAAAGCGATGTACTGCTTGACTCCAAAATCTTTCGTGTCAGCGTTCAAGTGACAGAGTTCGCCCGTCTGGGACACGACCCACAGCCAAGGCGTACCTCCGTACTTGGAGTTACCGATGCGATCTTCGCTCTCTGTGAGCCACTGTCTAAGCAAGTCGTCAAACTGCAACCGATTCATCGGTAGTCGTGACGTCATCTTCGCTAGGCTCATTGCAATACACATGGAGAGTGGTGATCCTATTACAGGCGGCAACCATGCTCGTGAGAACGCATCCAAGTATGGCGACATGTTGGCATCCAAGTTCGCAATGCCTTTACAATCAGCGCGCTCCTGCCAGTCATGCATGTACCGAAACAACTCTAAAGTCGTTACCAGAGTCCACAAAAGCCTCTTGGCCAACTTACTTCGCTTTTGCGAAAGCCACAATATTCACGACTGGAATGGAATACAAGAATCCAGAATCAAGGAAGTATTTGATCAGCCACTGTGGAAGCTGCTGGAACTGGAGGGGAAGTACGGGTCAGACTACGTCTCTGAAGGGGTATTCAGAATTGAAGAGAAAACCGGGCAGGTGGTCAATCCAAGCAGTGGCAAGTGGAAAGATGATGACCTAAGGAGAACATTCCCCGAGCTTGCCAGCGTCCAGGAACCCTCAAAAGATAAGGCATTTAAATGTCAGTTGGAGCACGTTAACTCGCGCAAGCTTCTTGTTGAGAGTCTATTGCTAAAGCGCATAACTCTTGACGAGCTAGTAGAGGAGCATCTCATGGGTTGCGTTGTGACTGCAGCGGAACACATGCGACTCAGACAGAAGTATGAGAGTCTTGAAGACCCTTGGCTGAAGTACAGAAAGGCAGATCCTCCGGTACGCGTATGGAGTAGGCAGAATGGGGAATGGCTGTTCTAGGAGTTTTTCGTGCCATGGAAGGCCTGGGAAGCATGGCTACCTGTCACTCCTGGAATTAATCATACTTAAATGCTTACTAAATCCTTCCTCGGTGCAGATTCAGCGCGGATTGATCTGATTTTAGTCATTCTCTGCCGATTCACTGCATTTCGACTCAATTGAGAAGTAGGTAGGGTCATCAATTGTCCAATCATATCGTGCAGAATAACTATTGATGCAGCAGAGAAAAGTCGCCTGTGCTACCAGGGTATTGACCTTGCAACTGTCCTTTAACACCTCCTGCAACCGGGTCCACTGAATTACGCAGCCCCCACCAAGCCTTCGTTCTGGCCAATCCAATCCGCCTTGTGAGCTTGCCGTGCATGCAGGTTGTGATTGCACCAAAGACGTGCTCAACCCTTGCCCGCACGCTCGATCGGACATTGTTCCGTTCCTTGGCCTCTTCGCTCAAGGGATGGCAACGCGTACCCTTCTCATGAATTCTGCTCTCAAAACCAGCCACTTCCAGTAGATCCTCATAGCGCGCGCCTGCGTAACCGGACTCAGCCCAGACGAAGTCATCCCTGTTCTCAGGATCCAGCACCTGCGGGATCATCT
>CAYGQY010000203.1:0-4165 GCA_964352195.1 uncultured bacterium | reverse complement strand
GCTCTCGGGCGGCCAGCAGCAGCGGGTGGCGATCGCCCGCGCCCTGGTGCTCGAACCCGCCGTGCTGCTCTGCGACGAAAGCGTGAGCATGCTGGACGCCGAGGTGCAGGCGGAGGTGCTGGCCCTGCTGCGTTCCCTGCAGGAGCGGCTGGGGCTGGGGCTGATCTTCATCACCCACGATCTCGCGGTGGCCGGTGGCTTCTGCCAGCGTGTGATCGTGCTCGACGGCGGCCGGATCGTGGAGGAAGGCCCCGGCGAACGGCTGCTCTCGGCGCCCCGCGCTGCGATCACCCGGCTGCTGGTGGAGGCCTGCCCGCGCCTGCCGGCGGTGGCCTGACGATGACGGTCTCTCCGAGCCAGCGGCTCCGCAAACTCCGCCGCCTGCTGATGCTGTTCCTGCTGGTGAACGCCATCGGGTTGGGCGTCGGGGTGGCGATCTGGGTCTATGCCCTCGAGATCGGGGCGGTGAACGACCTGCGGCTGGAGCTGGCCTCCCGCCTGCCCAGGCTGCTGGTGCTGCCGCTGATGGGGGCGCTCGGGGGCGGCATCGCCGGTGCGCTGATCAGCGGCGTCGAACCCGGCGCCAAGGGCTCGGGGATCATTCAGGTGATGGTCTGGCTTCGGGGACTGCCCGTGCCGATGGGCTGGAGGGTGGCCCTGGTGAAGCTGCTGGCCAGTGGTGTCGCCATCGGGGGCGGTCTGCCGGTGGGGCCGGAAGGTCCCTCGATCCAGATCGGGGCCTCCCTGGCCAAGGAATCCGCCGGAGTGGTGGGGGCCAAGGGCAGCACCCGCCGGGTGGCGGTGGCGATCGGCAGCGGCGCCGGCCTCGCCGCCATCTTCCACTCCCCCCTGGGCGGACTGGCCTACACCCTTGAGGAACTGCTCAAGAAGGCCGACATCCGCGTCAACGCGATCGCCACCTTCGCCACCTTCGCGACGGTGGCCTGGACCCGACTGCTCTCGTCGGCGCCCAGCTCACCGGCCTGGATGCGGAACCTGGCCCCGATCGTGGTCGACCCCAGCCGCATCGACACCTTTCGGCTGGTGGACATGCCCTTCCTGCTGCTGCTCGGAGTCCTGGCCGGGCTGCTGGCCATGCAGTACCAGCGCTGGGTGCTGCGGCTGCGGCTCGTCTTCCGTCGCTGGCGGTTGCCCCCCTGGCAGCTGCTGCCCCTGGTGGGTCTGCTGATCGGGGTGGGAGCGGCGGCACTGCCCTCCTCCTTCGACAGCCCCGACAAGCTCGGCTTCGACGCCCTGCTGGGCCTGACGACGCCGGTGATGGCCCTGCTGGCCCTGGTGGTGCAGGCCATCGGCACGGCCGTGGCGGTGGCGGCGGAGGCCCCTGGCGGCATCCTCGCCCCGGCGCTGGTGGTGGGGGCGTCCCTGGGGATGCTGCTGCGGGAATTCAGCCTGGAGGTCGTCCACTACGCCCCCGCCTCCCTCCTCTTTGCCGGTGGGGCCGCCTTTCTGGGGGCGCTCACCCGCACCCCCCTGACCGCGATCCTGCTCAGCTTTGAGCTCAGCAAGGATTACTCCCTGTTGCTGCCGATCGGCTTCGCCGTGCTGACCGCCATCGCCGTGGCCGATCTGTTCGAGCGCGAAACCCTCTTCGATCTGATGCGGGAGGAGGCGGAAGAGGCGCTGCGCCGGACCGGCTGATCCCGGCACCCAGCCGGTCCGGCCGACTCACCGGCGCTGGCGCAGCAGGCCGAGGAGGCGTTCGAACGGCTCCGGCAGCGGGGCCTCGAACTCCATCCGCTCGCCGCTGATCGGATGATCCAGCCCGAGCGCCACCGCATGCAGGGCCTGGCCATCGAGCGGTAGCGGCAGCCTGCGGCAACGGCTGTAGGTGGCATCCCCCACGATCGGGTGGCCGATGTGGGCGCAGTGGACCCGGATCTGGTGGGTGCGGCCGGTGTCGAGCCGGAAGCGCAGCAGGGAGTAATCGCCGAGGCGCTCGAGCAGGTCCCAGTGGGTGCAGGCATGACGGCCCTTCTCCAGCTCCACCACGGCGTACTTCTTGCGGTCGGCGGGGTGGCGGCCGATCGCCCCCACGATGGTGCCGCTGGCGGCGGCGGGGGCGCCATGCACCACCGCCAGATACTGCCGGGAGGCCACCCGTGTCTGGATCTGGCTCTGCAGGCGCACCAGGGCCACCTGACTCTTGGCGACCACGATGCAGCCGGTGGTGTCCTTGTCGAGGCGATGCACGATGCCGGGGCGCAGCTCCCCGCCGATGCCCGGCAGATCCGGGCAGTGGTGCAGCAGGCCGTTCACCAGGGTGCCGTCCCGGTTGCCCGGGGCCGGATGGACCGTCAGGCCGGCGGGCTTGTTGAGCACGATCAGGTGGGCGTCCTCGAACAGCACTTCGAGGGGGATCGGCTGGGGGATCAGGTACGGCAGGGGCTCGGGCGGCGGCACCCAGAGCTGCACCGCGTCCCCGTGGCGGAGGGGGGTCTTGGCCCGGCCCGTGACGCCGTTGACCCGGACATAGCCGGCCTCGATGAACTTCTGGATACGGGCCCGGCTCTGCTCGGGGCGCTGGGCCACCAGCCAGCGATCGAGCCGCATCGGCAGCGGTCGGGGGTACCGGAGCGTGACGAGATCCCCCTCTCCGTCCCCGAAACCGCTCATGCCGGTGGAGGCTCCGGCGGCGGCGGCAGTTCCAGGGCGATCGGCCCCAACACCGATCGGCGGAAGTCGTCAAGGAGGCGCTGGGCCATGCGGGCCGTGTCGCCACTGGTGTGCCGGGCGGCGGCACTCGCCAGCCAGCCCCAGGCGTCCACGGGGTCCTCGGCCGCCCCGAGCCGGGACATCGGCACCCCATAGCGTTTGTGCAACAGCCCGGAGGGAATGCCGGCTGACGCCAGGGGCTCCAGGTTGTCGATCAGCCGCAGGAAGGCGCAGGCCACCGCCTCACTGTCATAGGCCGCCTGACCGATGTCGTCGCAGAGGGCGAGCAGGAGGGCGGAGCGCTGGTCCTCCAGCCGCGACGGCAGCACGCCGGGGGCATCGAGCAGGTCGAGGGCCTGGCCCAGACGCACCCAGCGCAGGGTGCGGGTGACCCCGGCGCGGCGGGCGCTGTCCACCACTTTCTGGCGCACCAACCGATTGATCAGGGCGGATTTGCCCACGTTCGGGAAGCCGAGCATCAGGGCCCGCACCGGGCGGGGGCGCATGCCGCGGCCGGCGCGACGGGCGTTGAGTTGCTCCCCCGCCCGCACAGCCGCGTCCTGGAGCTGCTTGACACCGGTTCCGAGCTTGGCGTCACACCACCAGGGGGTCTCACCGCGCTCCCGCAGCCAGCGGTCCCAGGCGAGCCGGGCCCCCCCATTCACCATGTCGCGGCGGTTGAGGACCAGCAACCGCGGCTTGTCCTTCATCCAGCGCCGCAGGCGCGGGTGGGCGGTGGCCTGGGGGATGCGGGCATCGCGCACCTCGATCACCAGATCCACCTTGGCCAGCTGGCCCAGCAGCTGTCGCTCCGCCTTGGCGATGTGGCCGGGGTACCACTGGATCGCCGGCGCCGCCAGGCTGAGCCCCTGACCGGCCGGTCCGGCCACCAGGTCCATCAGGGCACCACCAGAACGGGACAGGGAGCCAGCTGGATCACTCGCGAGGCGGTGCTGGGCGCCGCCCCGTCGTCGAGGGAGAGCCCGCGGGTCCCCATCACGATCAGATCGGCCTCGATCTCATCGGCCACATCCCCGATCACGAAGGCGGGCCGGCCCTCCCGCTCGATCACCTCGCAGGCCACTCCGGCCTGCTGGAAGTGCCCCCGGGCCTGCTCAAGCAGCTGGGCCACGGCGGCGGCATCGTGCATCACCCCCTCCTCGGGCTCCACCACGGAAAGCACCACCAGGCGACTGCCGTGCTGCTGGGCCAGCTGCAGGGCGACGGCCGCCGTATCCATCGTCTGGCGGCTCTGATCGATCGGGAACAGAACAGTGCGGAACATCGTTCACTTTCCAGGCTGTTGGTGGCCAGGCTGACGTCCGCCAGGCTGACCCCGTCCGGGCGGATGGATCGGGCTGGCGGGCCGGAGGCGCAGCGCTCGGGCTCTTGTCCTAGCGCCCCGGCTGCCGGTCAGCCCAGGGCTGCAGGTTAACCTCGCCCATCGTTTTCCACTGTCCGATCCCATGGCGAAGCGCTCCCTGACCAGCCT
>CAYGQY010000202.1:0-4183 GCA_964352195.1 uncultured bacterium | reverse complement strand
CCCCGCCTCAGAGGTTAACGATGGGCCCTGTCCAGAAAAGCCAGACCACCTCAGACCGGTTCCCGTTCGGCCACCCGATGACGAAACAACCCCTGCCCCAATCGCGCCTTGGCGAGTGCATCGCGCTCGGTGCTGCTCGGCACCTCTAGCAGGCGCTGCATGTCGTCGAGCAGGGAGGCGGTGTACTCCCCCTCTTCATCCAGCACCACCAGGTGTACTTTCACCGCCGGGTCGGCATGGTCTTCGATCAGCTTCAGCAGCAGCAGGCCCAGCGTTTCGCTCAGCCCCGCCAGGTACACCACCTGGTTCCCCATGCCCGTGCTGGTGCTGATTGGGCTGTGACGCTCGGGCAGCAGGGGCTGGAGCAGTTCGAAGAATGTGTGCGGCACTAAGGGTTTGCGCAGCAGCCGCCAGTTCACCCGCACCAGCCAGCCCTCCTGGCTCCAGTTCTAGCCCGCAGAACCAAACTCCGCCGGCTTCTGCGCCGTGACCGCAGCCGTTTCCACCAACCCAATCTGGCTGATGCGTCCTTTGGCGTAGCTGAACACCACATCCCCCCGCTGGCAGCGGTTGAGGTTGTCGTAGCTCACGTTGCGCGCGCCGTTGGCGTTCGCCTTCGGCGACCAGATGTAGGCGCCGTCGGTCTCCTGCCGGTAGGTCTTATTGTGGTTCACCCACCAGTAGGAGGGCATGGGCAGGTCGTGGTGATAAGGATGCTCTACCAGGAGTGGAGAGTATTCAACGTTGGCTTGGTAACCGCCATACACATAGCGCGGAGGTTGAGGCTGGAATGGATGAGGTTCAGATCCCGTTGATCGCTGCCAACACCTCGGCGTCGTCCGCTTCAAGGTAGTGGCCCAGGCTGCCCAGGGATTTGTGGCCGGTGATCCGCTGAACCACGTGCAGGGGCACCCCCCGGCGTACGGCAGCAGTGGCCAGCGACCGGCGGAAGCTGTGGGTGCTCACCCCCTCCAGTCCCAGGGCGGCACAGGTGGAGCGCAGGGCCTTGTCGGCGGCTTGCCTGCTCTGGTGTTGGGTGGTTGAGCCCAGGGCCGGGAACAGGCACTCCCCTGCCGCTGGCGCGTGGCCGTGCTCGATCGCCCAGGCTTGCCGGTATGCGGCCAGCTCAGCCGCCAGCCTTGGGGAGGTCGGCACCTGCCGGGTTGTCTTGGTCTTGGTGTTGGCCTTGCGGAAGGTCACCACGCCATTGAGATCCCCCCAGGTCAGAGCCAGGGCCTCACCGATGCGGGCGGCGCTCCAGCGTTGGATCGCCCACAGGGCGCGGTAGCGGGGCGAGGGGGCGGCCTCCAGCAAGGCGTCCAGCTGATCTTCCGTGAGGGTGGCGGCGGCACCGTGGCGGTCGTTCTTCATAGAGGCTCTGAAACTCCCCCGATCCTAGTTGCTCTTTGCTTGAAAGAGCAACTACATAGCTACAGAAAGGGTTGAGGCGGAACCGGCCTGCTTTCAAGCTTGTTACGTCCTTATTGAGTCGCAGCAAGCTCGGCAGTTGAGAATCGTCCGGCGACTTCCGGTTAACTCGGCAGCTCTGAGTCTTCGCTCAGTTCTTTCTCTAGTGCCATCAGGGCCACCAGGATCCGCCCAAAGCGCTCCAGGACCTCCAGCTGCTCCGGGCTCTAAGGCTTCAGCCCTTGAAGCTCGCTGCCGACCTTGTTCAACTGGACTCGCGGCTCAGCCAGGCGGACAGCTCTGGGGTCGGGCTAAGGCACGGCCCTTCCCCTTGGCCCGGCTCAGGCGCCAATGGTTGTAGCCCAGCTTCCTGGCCTCGATTCCCGCACGGGTGACCCGATCGCCACCAGGGCGGGCGCCCAGCAGTAGGCGCACCTGCCGGGTGGTGAGCGGGGCGCCTAGCTACACCGCATTGCCCAGGGCCTTCAGCTGCAGGACCCGAGTCTCCAGCTGCCCCCGGTCATCGATCTCGGAGTCCGCGGTCGATGACCGGAGGCTCAGGCGGGGCTCACCACCAGGGGGCAAACTGCTTGACAAGCAACGCCCACTGGGTTCAAAGTGGGACGATCCCACAAGATTAAAGGTGGGACCAAGCCACAACACACAACCCCATTTCTGTCATGTTCGCCTGCGCGCCACAGCAAGAGCGAGAGCTGTCTGCTGACAGCAAAGGCCGCATTTCGCTGGGAAGCGATTTTGCAGGCGTCAAGTTTATTGCTCGCTTCCATGAGCGGCACTCAGTACAACTCCAAGAAGTTGTGACGATACCTGCGTACGAAGCCTGGCTGTTCAAGAACAAAAAGGCTCAGGCTTCTGTTTTACGTGGCTTAGAGCAAGCTCGCAAGATGGAATTTGTTGATCCGCCAAACCTTGATGAAGACGAGAAATTGGCGGCAATGATTCCTGATTGATTCAAGTGTCGTTTGATTATCACTGGACAGAAGAAGCTAGTCTTAATTACGCCGATATAAAGAACCCCGCAAAGTCCTTGATCAAGCGAGGAAAGACTAATTCCAGGATAGTCAAGCTCTTCAAGAAGGTATCCAAGACCCTGAATCTATTAAAAAATAATCCGAGGCATCCGAGCCTTGAAACTCATGAATATGATTCAATAGACAACCCGTGGAACTCCGGCGAAAAGGTTTACGAGGCTTACGTTGAAAACAACACACCTGGGGCTTACAGGCTTTTTTGGTGTTATGGGCCCAGCCAAGGTGAAATCACCTTAATCGCGATTACATCCCACCCTTGAGGCCCGAGCGCTGAACTGGGGCGGATTTCTTCTATTTAGGGTGACTATCTTGCATCCAGCAGCCCCGGCAGCAGGTGATGGCCCGCAGCGCAGCTCGCACACGGCAAGCGATTAGACCACGGCGGCCAGCAGATGCACGAACGGCGCCGCATTGCTGGGCGTAGGCGGTTAGCAACCCCACCTCGGCGCCAGACAGCCAGGTCTTGTCCCTCGGTGGGTTTGCGGCTTCATTGCCAGCTCCCCGGCGCACTTGTAGAGAGTGGACTTGCTCAGCCCCAGGGCTTCGAGCACCTCGGCGACCTGCTGGTCATCGGGCAGGGCTTCCCGGGGGGCCAGCTCATCCGGCACGGTCACAGTCCGCAGAGTGCGCTGACAGTAACGCGAATGGGTTACGGCGTCATCCTTGCCGGTTCTGAGCGTCCGCGGAGTCCGCGGTCTGGGCGGACGCGGTCTTGAAGGCCCGCTCGACCTGCTCCCGCTTCAGGTCCAGCAGGGTGGCGCGGAGCAGGACCAGGAAAGCTGGGTCCGTCTGCCGGGGGGCGCGGATGGTGCTGGGGATGCTGCAGGCGCGGATACGACGGCGAGCCCTGGGCAGCGGTGGCGGGTGCTCGCTAGGTGCTCCCATCTCTGGCGGGGTTGACTCTCGATACAGAAGATCCAGGCCAACTTCCTTAGCCCTGCTAATGCAAGAGCTTTGTACTGTTAGCTTATACGAAGTCATCTAAATCTTAAAGGTAGAACTGTCGGAGCTTTGCGCGGATTAGGCTGGCCGATAGGCGGGTCAATGTATTCACAAGCATCCCCAATGGGTTTCATGCTGTCAGAGGCTCTACGAGCTGCGTTGTATTTAACTTTATCAATGGGATTTGTAGTATCACCAGATAAAAATATATAATTTAACTGAAATTTATCCCGATATATCGGAGAAATGTAAAGCTTTAAGACGCGACACGCCCTTTGAGGTTGGCCTTGCTCAAAGTATTTATTGGCTAAATTGATGTAATTGTAATACGTTTTCTCGATCTTTTCAATGCCAAGCCTAACGATTTTTGTGGTAGGAGCTTCTTTATAGGGAAGCTGCAACTCTTTCCAGAGCGAAGTTTCTCTTAACTCTGCTGGAGGTTGTAGCTGTGCTTTTGCGGCAGCGCTCAACAACAGAGTTAGAGATAAAGCCCATAGCAGGTAGCTTTTCATGGGTCAGTTTTGAACGGCGATAGTAGTCATGATTATGGAAGCAATGGAGTTGATGTCCGGCTGGCTACGGCGCCGACAGGCGGGTGGGGCAACCAGGTAAGTAGCGATCTGGGCCAGCTCGGCCTCGGCTGCCGGCGATGGCCGCCACGTCCTCCCAGTAGGCGTGGGAATCATCTGGATCGCAATACAGCAGGGCTTCGGCTTCTTTCTCCGCCACGAAAAGGCTAATTGCCTCCAGCAGCGCGAAGGTCAGCAGCGGCAACTCGGGTC
>CAYGQY010000201.1:0-4213 GCA_964352195.1 uncultured bacterium | reverse complement strand
CCCTCAGCCTCAGCCGGCTGGTGCAGCGCCCCCAGGCCTGCCCCCCCCTGGCCCGGCCCCGGGTGCTGCTGGCCTTCTCCTTCTTCGACAGCCCGCTGCAGGAGGGCTGCGGCGGTGTTCCCGGCGTCCAGGCGGTGCTGCCGCGCTGGCAGCTGAGCCGGCAGGGCCGCCACTGCTGGCTGCGGCTCCAGCGCAGCCTCGGGGGAGCGGTCACCCCCCGCTCGGTGGCAGAGGAACTCTGGGAGCGGGCCCAGCGGCTGCAACGGCTGCCGATCGGTCCGGACGCCCACCCCTCCCAGCGGGTCCGCGTGGGTATCGCCAGCAGCTCTCCTTGGCAAGCCTCCTACCGGGAAGCCGTCACCCGGGCGCTGGACCTGGTGGAGGAGGGCACCCTGCGCAAGCTGGTGGTGGCGGTCCGTCAGCAGGTGCGGCTGGATCAGCCGCTCGATCCGCTGCAGCTGCTGGCCCATCTCCGGCGCCACCAACCCGGCAGCTGCCGTTTCCTCTGGCAGCAACGGCCGGGCGAGACCCTGATCGGGGCCTCCCCGGAGCGATTGCTGGCGGTGCGCCAGGGCCAGCTCCGCAGCGATGCCCTGGCGGGTACGGCTCCCTCCGGCGCCGCCGCCGACCAGCTCACCCACTCGCTCAAGGACCGGCATGAGCATGAGCTGGTGGTGGAAGCCATCACCCAGGTGCTGGGGGAGGCCGGGCTGATCCCGCGCCGCCCCCGCCGGCCGCAGCTGGCCCGGCATGGCCAGCTGGTGCATCTGCATACGCCGATCACTGCCGCCCTGGCGGAGCAGCAGCCCCTGGCCCTGGCGGCGGCCCTCCACCCCACCCCGGCCGTGGCAGGGCTACCACGCCGGGAGGCGATGGCCTGGTTGCGCAGTCTGGAACCGTTCGAGCGGGGCCATTACGCGGCGCCGATCGGCTGGATCGACAGTGCCGGCGATGCCGAACTGCGGGTGGCGATCCGCAGCGGGCGCCTGCGGGGCGACCAGCTCGAACTCACCGCCGGGGCCGGACTGGTCCGGGGCTCGGAGCCGGAACGGGAACTGCAGGAGGTGGCCCTGAAGCTGGGGGTGCTGCAGCAGCAGCTCAACCTGCCGGCGGACCCCCGGATCCAGTCGGAGACCACCCTCCCCGGCGAGCGACTGCCCCTGCAGGGATAATCGGCGGCAGGAGCCCCGCGAACGGACGGCATGACCAGACGGGAGCGGCTGCAGACGACCTTCGCCGCATCCCGCCTGTTCCGCAGCCTCCCGCCGGAGTGCATGGACAGCCTCAATCCCCGTCAGGGGCAGGTCCGGGAAGGGGATCTGCTGTTCGCGGAGGGGGATCCGGCCGCAACCGCCTACGTGATCGAGTCCGGCATCCTCGGTCTGTTCAATGGCGCCCTGGAGCCCTCCACCGCCTGGTTCCGGAAAGCGGTGCGGGGGGATCTGGTGGGGGAGTACGGGCTGCTCAGCGATGAACCGCGCTCCGCCTCGGCGATCGCCCTGACCGATCTCAGCTATTTCTGCCTCGAACCGGCTGATCTCCGCCAGCTGCTGGCCCAATCTCCCGAGCTGCAGAGGCGGCTGATCACTTCGCTGGCCGATGCGGCCTCGATCGGGCGCGACCCCCGCCGCTCCGCTCTGACCACCATCGCGATTCACAACGCGTCCCCGGAGTCCCCCCTCACCCGGCAGGTGCTGGCAGTGTTGTCGGAGCATCTGCTCAGCCAGGCGGCCGGTCAGATCGCGTTCAGCGACGCGGCGACGCTCCACCCAGCCCGCAGCGAGAGCGATCTGCATCAGCAGCTGACCGAGGCAACCGGGGCGGGCCGCACCCGGCTGTTCCTCACGGAGGCTCCCCAGGTGCTGAGCCGTCGCAATCAGAAGCTGATCGATCGGCTGCTGATCCTCACGGACGGCACGGCCGAACAGGTGACGCTGGGCGATCCGATCCCGGCGGACTGCATCCTCGTGCGGCTCTGGCCGCCGGAGCAGGTCCGCCCCGTCACCAAGCCCTGGAGCGGTTCACTGCAGCCAGCCTTCACGCTCAACATCCGGGCGTGCCTGGGCAGCCACCGGGACCGGCTGGCCCGCACGGTGCTGCGTCGCCAGACCGTGCTGGTCCTGGGCGGGGGAGGCGCCAGGGGGTTCGCCCATGTGGGGGCCATCGCGGCCCTGCAGGAACGGGGGCCCGATGACATCGACATGGTCATGGGGGTGAGCATCGGAGCGCTGGTGGCGTCCCTGGCGGCCTTCGATCTCCCCGCCGAAGAGATCCTCGGCCATCTCAAGCGGGTGATCATCGACGCCAGGCCGTACTCCCTCATCCTGTCGCGGGAGTCCCTTTTCTCCCTCGCCAATTCCCAGCGGGAGCTGGAGGCCTTCTTCGCGGACTCGCGCATCGAGGACAGCTGGCTGGCCCTGCAGTGCTTCTCCACCAATCTCTCCACCAATCGGCTGGAGGCCTGGACCAGCGGCGACATCCCCGCCGCGGTGGTCTCCAGCATGGCGGTGCCGGGCATCTTCCCCCCGGTGGAGGACTTCCAGGGTCACCTGCACGTGGATGGCGGAATCCTCAACAATCTCCCGGTCGCGCCGGCCCGTCAGCTCACTGACGGACGGATCATCGCCATCTCGCTCGATGGGGAGCCGGAGTCGTCCCCGGTTGCCGGGCCGGAGGGGCCGCCGCGCCGGCCGTCACTGGCCCGAACCCTCGTCGACGCGATGATGTGCGCCTCCCATGCCGTGTCCCAGTCGCAGGAGCGCCTGGCCGACCTCCTGCTGAAACCGGAGATCGGCCACATTCCCTTCCTGGACTGGAAGAGCTACAGCCAGAGCTTCGAGGCTGGCTACAACCACACCCGCCAACGGCTCCCCTCCAGAAGGGAAGCGGACAGGGAGCCGAAGGACGGGGAAGTCGCGCTCTGAATTCCGAGGCCGCCCGGCCGCTCGAACCGGGACCGGGTCGCTCAGCCCGCCAGCAACCGCTCCATGGCGAGGTCGGCCACGGGAATCCCCCCCAGTCGCTCGATCTCGCGGATGCCGGTGGGGCTTGTCACGTTGATCTCGCTGAGGCGATCGCCGATCACATCGATCCCCACAAAGAACAGCCCCGCCTGCCGCAGCGCTGGAGCCAGCTCGGCGCAGATTGCCGTTTCCGCGGCGGTGAGGGCGGTGGGTTCGGGCTCGCCCCCCACCGCCAGGTTGCTGCGGAACTCCCCAGGCAGCGGCCTGCGGTTGATCGCCCCCAGGGGCTCACCGTCCACCAGCAGGATGCGCTTGTCACCGGCGCTGACCGCCGGCAGGAAGGCCTGCGCCAGGACCGGCAGGGTCTGCTGCTGGGTGACCAGCTCCAGCAGGGCCCGCAGGCCCGGCGCGGCGCTGGCGCTTCGCACCACCCCCTGGCCGGCGCGGCCCCCCAGCGGTTTGAGCACCACCTCCGGGTGGTCGGCGGCGAAGGCCGCCAGCCGCTCCACATCAGCGCTCACCAGGGAGGGCGCCATCAGGTGGCTGAAGCGCAGGGAACCCAGCTTCTCGTTCCAGGCCAGCAGGGCCGCCGGTCGGTTGAGCACCCGAACACCCTGCTGTTCGGCCAGCTCCAGCAGCAGGGTGGCGTAGAGGTAGGGCTCATCGACGGGGGGATCCTTACGCATCCACAGCCGGGGAAAGCTGGCCAGCGCCAGCCAACGGGAATCCCCCAGCTCCACCCAGGGATCGGGCACCTGCCAGCCCTCGGGGCCGGGGCGGATGTCGCCCAGGCGGGCAGGGCTGGCCTTGACCATCGGCGTGGCCCCCCCTCCGCCGGCGGCGGGTCGCTGACCCTCGACCGCCAGATCGGCCGGCGTACAGACCCACACCTGCTGACCGGCCCGCTGGGCCGCCTGCATCAGGGCCACGCTGGAATCCTTGGCGGGGCGCAGCCGCTGGATCGGATCGACGACGAACAGCTGGGCCTCCCCGCCCCCCACGGCGCTGGAGGACACCCTCAGCTCCCGTGCAGGAGCGGCTCGAGACGGCCGGAGCGCTCGAGGGAATGCAGTTCATCGCAGCCGCCGATCCCCTGGCCATCGATGAAGATCTGGGGAAGGCTGGTGCGCCCATCGGCGCGCACCGCCATGGCCGATCGCGCCGCCGTGTCGCCGTCGATGGCGAACTCCCGGTAGGCCACACCCTTGCGATCCAGCAGGGCCTTGGCCCGGATGCAGAAGGGGCAGAAC
>CAYGQY010000200.1:0-4225 GCA_964352195.1 uncultured bacterium | reverse complement strand
GCCGAGGACGTGTCGCTCACCCGCGCCGAGCTGGCCGCCCTGCTGCCGGACACCGCCCTCTACCTGCTCCACTACCGCGGCTATGGCGGCAGTGAGGGCCGCCCCAGCGAAGCGGCCCTGCGCGCCGATGCCCAGGCCCTCTACGCCGAGGTGGCGAGGCGCCACAGCGCCGTGAGCGTGGTGGGCCGGAGCCTGGGCACCGGACCCGCCGTGCACCTGGCCGCCACCCAGCCGGTGCAGCGGCTGGTGCTGCTGGTGCCGTTCGACAGCCTGCTGGCGGTGGCCCGCGGCGCCATGCCCTGGCTGCCGGTGGACCTGCTGCTGCGCGACCGCTGGGAGGCGGCGGCCGAGGCCCCCCTGGTGCAAGCCCCCACCACGATCGTGGCGGCCCAGTTCGATGCGGTGGTGCCGGTGGCCCGGGCCCGGGCCCTGCACCGCGCCTTCCGGCCGGGCGTGGCGGAGCTGGTGGTAGTTGCCGACCTCGACCACAACACACCGATCCTGGATGCCGCGGCCTTCCGCACGGCGCTGCTGGCCGGAACCGGACTCTGAGGAGTCCAAGCCTCGGGGAGACCGAAACCGACCGGTCAGGGTCCATCCTTTCTGGAATGTCCCCCTACGGGCTCAGCTCAGGGCCCGGCGGCGGGAGCCGGTGGAGCGGCAGGGGCTGGGGGGACGGACTCCTCCAGCACCAGGTCGATTTCGCCGATCCAGAGCACCAGCCCCGCCAGGCAGGCCAGGGCGGCAAGCAGCAACCCCCAGTGGCGACGGTCCATGGCGGCATGGCGCAGGCGGGCGATGAAATTGGAGCATGCCACCGGGCTGCCGGCGGCGAAGGGGGGCCGGCATGCTGGAAGGTCGGCACGCAACCCTGGGGGTCACACGGTCGTTGGCAAGCCTGGAGTCCGATCCCCTGGCCCTCGATCCGGCCTGGCCCTCGCCGGTTCCCCTGGTCTGCCTGGATCAGGCGCTGCGTCAGACCGTGCTGCGGCGGGGCATCAGCCGCGAAGACCTCCTCAAGGGCCTGGGGCGTTCCCTCCACCACCGCATCCAGCTGCCGCTCCTCTGGCTGCTGCCGCCCCACTGGCGGCTGGCTCCCGCCCAGGTTCCCGCGCGCTTGCGCAGCCTGGTGGACCTGCTGGAGGCACAGCTGCTCAGCCCGGCCCTGCTTCACGCCCTGGTGGACGAACTGCCAGGCCTGATGCCCGGCCAGGGGCGGGGGCCCTCGGCGCTGGAGCGCTGGAGCGCCGAGACGCTGGGCTGGGGCGGCGCGACCCTGCCGCTGCCCGGCACGATCGCCGCCCTGGTGGCGGCGCCGCCGCCAGACACTCCTGAGGCTCCCCCCACCGATCGCCCCATCCCCCCGGGCGGCGGCCTGCGCTTTCGCAACACCGGGCTGCCGTTCCTGCAGAGTGAGCCCTGCCGGCGCCGCAATGCCCTGCTGGCCCAGGTGTTCAACCGCCTGGCGGCGAATCTGCTGAGCGCACGATCCTGGCGCCTGGAGGGCAGCGGATCGGGCCGGGAGCTGGTGGTGGCGCTGCAGGGCCTGGGCTGGAGGGTGCGGGCCCGCCTGCGCAGCAGCGTCGCCAGCTTCGGGATGGGTGCCAGCCTGCCGCTGCCCAACGGCGGCTGGGCCCAGGTGCCCCTGGCTCTGCCGCTGCGCACCGGCCTGCTCGAGCCGGCGGGGGCTCCTGGGGCCGATCGGCAGGAACGGCGCATGCTTCTGCCCCATAGCTGCCTGGAGTTGGAGCTGGCACCGCCCGGGCAACCGGCGTCGGCGTCCCTGGTGCTGCAGTACTACCAGGGCACCGAGGGGCTGTGTGGCTGGGAGGGCCTCAACGACCTGCACCGTCCCTGGCAGAACGACCGCTGCAACGGCACGGTGCGTTACTTCGACGCCCCCTTCGACGCTGAGGAGCTGCTGGAGCTGCTCGATCTGTGCGAGGTGGTGGCCCTGCTGCACAACGTCACCGCCGCTGAGCTGGGACTGCCTGTGGGCGGCTACGGCAGCCTCGGCTTCTGCATCGACAGCACGGCGCTGCTGCAGCAGGCCATGCGCGGCCGCTGTTCCCTCTTCCCGATTCTGTTGAGCGGGATCTGGCGAGAGCGGCTGCGCCGCAGTGGCAAGCGCCTCCGCCAGCAGGTGGGTGCCGGGCGCTGGAGCGAGGGCCACCAGCGGGCCCTGGAGCGCCACGACCGGGCCCTTGAGGCCCTCCCGCTGGATCTCTCCATCCTGGGGAAGGACGCGGCAGCTGAGGCGGCCGGGCGGATCCGCAGCAGCGCGCCCGCCTCCAGCCCCTTCCAGCTCAGCCGCGCCGGTTGAGCGCCGGGCCGCGGCGGCGGGGCGGCGGCGAACCGATCAGATCCAGCAGGCAGCGGGCCAGGGCAGAGCGGAAGCGGTCGGAGAAGGGGCCGTGCTCGCCGTTGTGGCCCATGCCCACCAGCCGCTGCTGCGACACCTGGCCGCGGCGCCGGGCCTGGTTCCAGAGGGAGAGCGGCAGCAGGGGCAGGCGGCCGGGATAGGCGAGGCGGCCGAAGGCGGCCACCGGATCACGGCTGCCCACCACCAGTTGGATCGCCTCGACGCGGGCGAGCTGTTGATTGCCGCTGAAGACGCCGCAGAAGGTGAGGATGCGGATCGGGCCCCGACAGAGCTGCTGGAGATAGTCGGCCACCCCCATCGCCATCTCGCCGCCGCCGCTGTAGCCCAGCAGCACCACCTGCTGCTGGGAGCCGATGACGAAGCCGAGCGGCCGCAGGCTGTGAACGATCTTGAGCGCCAGCAGATAGTTGGCGATCGGCCCGTAGCGCCGGTCGGAGGAGATCCCCACCTTGATCACGTTGTTGGCCTGCACGAGGAAGGCGGCGAGGAAGCGGATCCAGGGGCGGGGGTGCTCCTCCTGCAGGGCGAACAACCGGCGCCAGAGCCAGGCACTGCCCCGGTCTTCCGCCAGCTTCACCGGCAGCACGGTGTACGACTCCAGCCCCTTCATCAGTACCGTGTGGGGATCGAGGCCCCGTTCGATCTCCTCGAGCAGGCGCAGCACCCGCGGCGGATGGTCCCGCTCCACCTGATGGATGCCGTCGAGGTAGACGAGGAAGCGGCTCGGGACGCCGGCGGGCAGCGCCACCCGGGCCGGAGCGGCGCTGGCGGGAAAGAGTTCGGCGGGCCGGGGCAGGTCCTTCAGCCAGCCCTCCCAGAAGGCGTACTGCCCGATCAGCGAATAGATGCCCGCGGTGGGGATCAACAGCAGCAGCAGGATGCCGCTCACGCTGGCGAGCAGGCGGAGGTCCGCCAGCTTGAACACCGCGTCCAGCGCCGGCAGGAGCACCCCCAGGCTCAGCGACACCCACAGCGCCACCATGAGCAGCACCACCACCAGGCCGCGCTGGGCGAGGCGATGGCTGCGCTGCAGGCTGCGGATCGCGCCCGCGGTCGGGGCCGCCATGGCGGCAGGGTGACCCGGTTCAGCCATCGAGATCGGCGACAAGCCGGCGGTAACCGGCATGCCAACTCTGGCCGAACAGGATCGCCACCACCACCAGGCCCAGCACGTAGCCGGGCGTCGCGAGCAGCAGCGCCTCCCGATAGGGGACCGCGAAGAGGCTGTGCAGCAGCAGCACCACATTGAGCTGGATCAGGGCCCAGATGGCCACGGCGATGAGATCCCCGATGAACGGAGCGGCCGCCAACACGTAGAAGAGGCCGGGCAGCAGGGCGGAGCCCAGATGGCTGAGGAAGGCAGTGGGCGGCACCGGGCGACTGCTGAACGCCGCGAGCAGCAGCATGTCCACCAGGCCCACGATCAGCAGGGCCAGGGCGAGCAGCAGCACGGTCAGCACCAGCTGCAGGGCGATCTGGCGGGGTGTCATGCGGTTGGCCAACAGGGCGAACACCTGGGACAGGGAGATGGACAGCCCCACCAGCAGGATCAGCCCTACCTCCAGATGGGCCCGCTGCAGCTGGTTGGCGAGCTGGACGAGAAGCTGCTCAGGCATCACGGAGTGCGGGGCGGTTCACGATCCAGATCACCACGATGGAAAGAATGGCGCAGTAAAAGCACCAGACGGAGTTGAACGCCTGGCTGTAGGTGAACCAGGTGAGAAAGATCGACACGAAGATCAAGATGCCGAACAGCTTCACCGCAGGGTCCCGCAGGGCCACCAGTGGGGCCACGATGAAGCCCCAGTAGAGCAGCTGGCCGAGGGGTTCGGTGTTGATGAA
>CAYGQY010000199.1:0-4228 GCA_964352195.1 uncultured bacterium | reverse complement strand
ATGCCGTCGCGCTCCAGGCTTCTGCTCCGGACGCTGCCCGCCCTGCTCAGCCTCGCCCTGCCGCTGGCGCTGCTGACGCTGCCGGCGCCGGCCGAGGCCCAGAAGGTGGTGCCCAAACGGCAGGGGCTCTGCCCGCTCGGCTACGTGGACCTCTTCAACGGCACCTGCAGCACCCTCGGGGTGACCACCTTCGTGGTCGAACCCCGCCGCGGCGACGACTGCCCCACCCGCTGGGTGAACGTGGGCGGGGGCTACTGCCGCCGGCCCTGAGCCGGATCCGGGCCGGGGTCCAGGTCCGGGTCGGTGCGCACCAGGTCCAGCCGCACACCGATCACCGCCGCATGGGTGCGGTCCCGGGCGTTCAACTTGTGCTGCAGCGATTTCATGTGGCTGCGCACGGTCTCCACCGACAGGTGCAGCCGTTGGCCGATCTCGGCGTTGGGGCAGCCCTGCACGAGCAGATCGAGCACATCCCGCTCCCGGCTGGAGAGCGCCAGCGGGGCCCGCTCCGTCTGCCCGCGGGAACTGCGGCGCAGCAGCGGTGCCAGGGGCGCATCGAGGTAGAAACCGCCCCCCAGCACCGCCTTGGTGGCCGCCACCAGATGGCCGAAGCCGACGCGGCGTTCCAGGCAGATGCCTTCGCAGCCGCTCTCCAGGGCGGCCAGCAGCCGCTGGGGCGTCTCCTTCTGGAGCAGCAGCAGGCAGGGGAGCGTGGGATGGAGGCGCTTGGCTTCCCGCAGCAGGGAAAGGGCGCAGCCCGCCTCGAGCGGATCCAGCACCAGCAGCAGATCGGGCCGCCCGCCCCGGAGCAGCCGCAGGGCCTCCGGCTCACAGGTGGTGGCCCCGAACCAGTGGCAGCTCTGGCTGGCCACCCCGGTCAGCAGGCTGATCAGCAGCCGGTGGCCGCTCACCACCATCAGGCTCCGGCCCCGCAGCAGCTCGGCGGCCTGCTGGCGGTGGGCGCCGCTGGGGTCCAGCAAGGGGGTGAAATCCATCGCCACGCTCCCGAGGCCACCTGCCCGAGCCAACCCTGGGATTGGATCTCATTCTCCAGCCTGGGCCCGGGCTCCCCGGCCGCCAACCGCCGGTGAGCCCCCGCGCACAGACCGGCCCGCGCCGCCTCGAGCTGAACCGCTCAGTAGTAGCGGGGGGGGTTCTGGCGGATCGCCAGCTGCACCTCCATCAGGAACAGCACCAGCGCGATGATCAGCGACACCATCGCCACCACGAACACCGGCACCACGATCGCGGCCAGGTCGACCGCCGCCACCGCGCTGATGAACATCACCGCCACCACCCCCGCCACCAGCAGGGCCGTGACCGTGGAGCAGAAGATGGCCCGGTTGATCAGGAAGGTGCGACGACTCTGCACCGCCAGCACCGCCCGCAGGCGCCGGCTCCGGGCCAGATCGCTGCGCTCCATCGCCTCCTGGATGGCGCGGGTGCGATCAATCGTGCGGGCCAGCCGCGAGGTGAACATCCCCAGCAGACCGGAGATGCCCGTCAGCAGGAAGACCGGCGCCACCGAGAGTTGGATGGCCCGCGACAGCCCCGCCACCGCTGCTGAATCGGCGTAGGTCTGGGAGGCGAGGAGGGAGGCCTCCACCATCAGGGGGTTGCAACCGGGGACCTCAACCTACTGAGGGGCTCCGCCAGGATCTGCCGGATCTGAACCTGGCCCTCCCGGGCCTGGCCCCGCCCGATGACCACCATCCACTGCCGTTACGACGGCGCCCTCCGCTGCCGGGCCCGGCACGGTCCCTCCGGCTCTGAGCTCGACACCGACGCCCCCGCCGACAACCAGGGCCAGGGCGAGCGCTTCTCCCCCACCGACCTGGTGGCCACCGCCCTGGCCACCTGCATCCTGACGATCATGGGGATCGTGGCCGAGCGCCACGGCATCCCCCTGGAGGGGACCAGCGCCGAGGTCGAGAAAACGATGACCTCCGGCGGCGTGCGGCGCATCGAGCGCCTCAGGGTGCGGGTGGGGCTGCCCGCCGGCCTCGGGGAGCGGCAGCGGGCCCTGCTGAAGCGGGCCGCCGAGGATTGTCCGGTCAAGCGCAGCCTGGAGGGGTCGGTTGCGATCGAGCTGGGCTGGGAGGAAGGCTGATGGAACCGATCTCCCCACCGGAGGGCGCCTTCGAGCGCCTGGGCGCCCACCTGCGGGAGACCCGGCTGCTGGGCTCGATCCACAGCACCCTCTACTGGGACCAGAACACGGTGATGCCCGCCGGCGGCGCCGCCTGGCGGGGCGAGCAGCTCGCCCTGCTGGCGCGCCAGTTGCACGGACGCCAGAGCAGCCCCGCCTACGCCGAGCTGGTGGCGGCCGCCGAGGCGGACCTGGCCGATGCCGACCGGGAGGGGGATGGCACGGATCCCCGCCGCCGCAATCTCCAGCTGCTCCGCCGCGACCTGGAGCGGCGGCAACGGCTCGACCCGGCCCTGGTCGGCGAGCTCGCCCTGGCCCAGGCCCACGGCTACAGCGTCTGGCAGGAGGCGCGCGCCGCCGCCGACTGGAGCGCCTTCGCTCCCGCCCTGGACCGGCTGATCGCCCTGCGCCGGGAGCAGGCCCGCCAGCTCGGTGCCGGGGAGACCAACGCGGACGGCACCCCCCGCAGCCTCTGGGAGACCCTGGCCCAGCCCTTCGAACCCGACATCAGCAAGGCCCGCCTGGAGGCGCTGTTCACGCCGCTGCGCCGGCGGCTGCCCGAGCTGCTGGCACCCCTTCCGCCCCAGGCCCCGGCGGCGGGCCCCGGGGCGACCCCGACCTGGGAGCTGGCGGGAGAGGAGCAGGAGCGGCTCTGCCGGGAGCTGCTGGTGGGGTGGGGCTTCGACCCGGCACGCTCCGTGCTGGCCCGCTCCCCCCATCCCTTCTCCTGCACCCTCGGCCCCGCCGATTTCCGCGTCACCAGCCGGGTGGTGGCGGGCCAGCCGCTCTCCTCCTTCCTCGCCACCGCCCACGAATGGGGCCACTCCCTCTACGAGCAGGGGCTGCCGCGGCAGCCCCGGCAGTGGTTCGCCTGGCCCCTGGGGGATGCCACCTCGATGGGGGTCCATGAGAGTCAGAGTCTGTTCTGGGAATGCCGGGTCGCCCGCAGCGAGGCCTTTGCCCGCCGCTGGTTCCCCCGCTTCCGCCAGGCCGCCGGCGGCGATATCTGGGGCGGCAGCTCCGGCTTCTGGCGCGCCCTCAATCCCCTGCGACCGGGGCTGATCCGGGTCGAGGCCGATGAACTCAGCTACACCCTCCACATCGTGCTCCGCTATGAACTGGAGCTCGCCCTGCTCGAAGGCGGTCTGCCGGTGGAGGAGATCCCCGGGCAGTGGAACCGCCGGATGGAGCAGCTCCTCGGCCTGCGCCCCGCCCACGACGGCGACGGCTGTCTCCAGGACGTGCACTGGAGTGAAGGGCTGTTCGGCTATTTCCCCAGCTACGCCCTCGGCCATCTGATCTCCGCCCAGCTGGCCGAGGCCATGGAGCGCTCGATCGGCCCGATCGAGGACCGCCTCGCCGCCAACGAGGACCCCCTGGTTCTGGAGTGGCTGCGCACCCATGTCCACCCCCTGGGGAGGAGCGTGAACGCCGAGGAGCTGGTGGAGCAGGTGAGCGGAGCGACCCTCAGCGCCGACCCCTTCCTCCGCCATCTGGAGAACAAACTGGAGCGGCTGGGCGGGGGCGCGCGCTGAAGGGGGCCGGGGTCAGGAGCGGCCGCTGCGCCACTGGGCCGCTTCCAGCAGCCCGTGGAGGGCCATCGTCGCCACGCCGATCTGCAACACCGTGTCGAGCCGATCGGCGGCCAGCGAAGCGAAGCAGAAGGAGAAGAGCATGAAGCCGATCGCCAGCAGGCCCGTGAGCAAGGCCCAGTGGCGCCGGTGGTGCTCCGCGGGCACCAGCTGCTGGAGCCGGTCGTAGGTGAGGGTCGCCACCAGCCAGATCCAGGCGCCCACCAGGAAGGTGGCCACCGAAATGGTGGCGAGGGACTGCCCGGTGAGGAACAGGAGACTGCCGAGCAGGCCGATCAGCGCCGCCAGGGGCAGCAGGCTCCGGGTCGGCCAGGTCCGGGGCAGCAGGGCGGCCAGCAGGGCTCCCGTCGCACAGCCGGCCCCGAGAATCGAGAGGGAGTCGCTGCTCACGGTGGGGTCGGCCCCCAGCCGTCGGCTGATCAGCAGCGGTTCATAGAGCACGATCGGCACCTGGGCCGCCCCCAGCAGCAGGTAGCCGGTGGCGAGG
>CAYGQY010000198.1:1648-4266 GCA_964352195.1 uncultured bacterium | reverse complement strand
CATTGCTGCCACTAGTACCTGAAACTAGCGCGTCTACCAATTCCGCCACATCCGCTGGCGTGTCGCCGGAACGACGAAGGAAGCCTAAAACATCGCCTGCCACCGGCCGCCGCCGCACAACCGTGACCAAATAAGACACTTCGCCGGGCGGCCTCCTAGACGGTCCAGGCGTTCGTTGTCAAGATTCCGAGACCAAAGCGGCGATACGTTCCGTGACCCTGACCGCCGTACCGACCTCGCAGGCGATAGCCGTTCCCCAGCTCGAGATCTGCGGTGGCCGTCCCCTCTCCGGTGAGGTCACGGTCAGCGGAGCCAAGAATTCGGCCCTGGTGCTCATGGCCGCATGCCTGCTCAGCCGTGAGCCGCTGCGGCTCACCAACGTGCCGCCCCTCACCGATATCGCGGCCATGGGTGAGATCCTCGCGGCCCTCGGCGTGACCGTTTGCCGCGGCCGCGACTGGGTCGAACTCGACGCCGGTGATCTCAGCCGCTCCTCCCCCCCCTATGAGCTGGTCAACAGCCTGCGGGCCAGCTTCTTCTGCATCGGTCCCCTGCTGGCCCGGCTGGGCATGGCCAAGGTGCCCCTGCCCGGCGGTTGTCAGATCGGCTCCCGGCCGGTCAGTGAGCATGTGAAGGGTCTCAAGTCCCTCGGGGCCCAGGTGACGATCGAGCATGGCGTCGTTGAAGCGGTCGTGCCCGGTCGTCGCCGTCGCCTCCACGGTGGTCGCATCCACCTGGAGTGCCCCAGCGTCGGCGCCACCGAAACGCTGATGATGGCTGCCGCCCTCGCCGACGGCGAGACGGTGATCGAGAATGCCGCCCTTGAGCCCGAGGTCGTTGATCTCGCCGGCCTGCTGAACGCCATGGGTGGCCGGGTGATCGGGGCCGGCACCCCCACCATCACGATCGTGGGGGTCGACCGCCTCCATGGCGCCGACTATGCCGTGATCCCCGATCGGATCGAAGCCGGCACGCTCCTTCTGGCGGCCGCCATCACCCGCTCCGAGCTGCGGATCACCCCGGTGATCCCCGAGCATCTCGGCGCGGTGCTCACCAAGCTGGTCGACATCGGCTGCGAGCTGCGGCCCGATGGCCCGTCGATGACCATCCGCGCTTCCGAGATCCGCGCGGTGGACCTGCGCACCCAACCCTTCCCCGGCTTCCCCACCGATCTGCAGGCTCCGTTCATGAGCCTGCTGGCCACGGCCAGCGGCACCAGCATGATCGTTGAAAACATCTTCGAGAATCGCCTCCAGCATGTGGCGGAGCTGCAGCGCATGGGCGCCGACATCCGCATGCAGGGCAACACCGCCCTGGTGGAAGGTGTGGCCCGGCTCAGCGCCGCGCCCGTCAAGGGAACCGACCTGCGGGCCTCCGCCGCCATGGTGCTGGCCGGTCTGGTGGCCGATGGAGTCACCAGCGTGCAGGGGCTGGAATTCCTTGACCGGGGTTACGCCGATCTGGAAGGCAAGCTCAACAGCGTCGGCGCCTCGATCCGTCGCGTCTCGGCCTGATCGGCGCCCCCGTCACCGCCTCCACCTAAAGTTTTCCCTGCGGGAGCGTGCCGGAATTGGTAGACGGACTCGACTCAAAATCGAGCGCCTTCGGGCATGTGGGTTCGAGTCCCACCGCTCCCATCCCGGCGGCACCGGCGATCGACCCGACTCCGTCGGTCCAGCCCACCTTCCCTGGTCCCGTCACGGATCATGGGATGGCCCCGGCGCGGTCCGCGCTGATGGACACCTACGCCCGGCTGCCGCTTGAGCTGGTCAACGGCCGCGGCGTCTGGGTGCGCGATCGCACGGGCCGCCGCTACCTTGACTGCGTCGCCGGCATCGCCACCTGCACCCTCGGCCACAGCGATGGGGCCATGCGCCGGGCCCTGTCCCGCCAGCTGGGTCGGCTCCAGCATGTTTCGAATCTGTACCGGATTCCGGAGCAGGAGGAGCTGGCCCGCTGGATCGTCAGCCGCAGCTGCGCCGATCGGGTCTTCTTCTGCAACTCCGGCGCCGAGGCCAACGAGGCCGCCATCAAGCTGGCCCGCAAGCACGGCCATACCGTGCGGGGCATCGAGCGGCCGGTGATCCTCACGGCGCAGGCCAGCTTCCATGGCCGCACCCTGGCGGCGGTGAGCGCCACCGGCCAGCCGAAATACCACCAGGGTTTCGAGCCGCTGGTGGAGGGCTTCCGCTTCTTCCCCTACAACGACACCGCCTCCTTCGAGACCCTGCTGGAGTCCGTGGAAGCCGATGGGCCCCGGGTGGCGGCGGTGCTGCTGGAGCCCCTGCAGGGCGAGGGGGGGGTCAACCCGGGGGATCCCGCCTTCTTCCGCCGGGTGCGGCAGCTGTGCACGGAGCGACGGATCCTGTTGATCTTCGATGAGGTGCAGGTGGGCGTCGGCCGCAGTGGCTCCCTCTGGGGCTACGACAGGCTCGGGGTCGAGCCCGATGCCTTCACCCTGGCCAAGGGCCTGGGCGGAGGCATCCCGATCGGTGCCCTGGCGGTGGTCGCCCGGGCGGCTAAATTACGCCCCCGCGCCCACGCCCGCCCCTTCGGCGGCCATGCCGTTGGCGGGCGGGCCGGTGGCACGGGGAGGGGGGGGGTGGGGCGCCGCCGGG
>CAYGQY010000198.1:0-1638 GCA_964352195.1 uncultured bacterium | reverse complement strand
CGCGGGGGGGCAACTTCTCCGCCGGGGCGACCACGCCAGCACCTTCGGCGGCAATCCCTTTGCCTGCCGTGCCGGTCTCACGGTGATGGAGGAGATGGAGCGCCGCCTGCTGCTCCCCCACGTGCAGCGGATGGGAGAGCTGTTGCAGCACGGGCTGGCCGACCTGGTCGGGCGCCATCCCCAGTGGCTGGAGGGCGTGCGGGGCTGGGGGCTCATCCAGGGCCTGGTGCTGCGCCCCGAAGCCCCCCCCGCCCCCGAAATCGTGCCGGCCGCCCTCGCCGAGGGGTTGCTCGTCGTGCCGGCCGGCCCCCGCGTGGTGCGCCTGGTGCCGCCGCTGGTGATCCGGCCCCGTCAACTGCGCCTGGCCATCGCCCGGCTGGAGCGGGCCCTGCTGGCGGCTGCGGCTGCCTGACCCCCGGGGTGTCCGCGCTCGATTCCTTCGCCGATCTGATCGAACCCTTCAGCCGCCGGGGCGTGGACCTCGGTCTGGAGCGGTTGCGGGGCGCCCTGGCGGAGCTGGGCCATCCGGAGCGGTGTTTTGCCGCGGTGCAGGTGGCCGGGACCAACGGCAAGGGCTCGATCTGCACCCTGGTTCACGAGGCCCTTCTGGCTTCCGGCCTGCGCAGCGGCCTCTACACCTCCCCCCATCTGGTCAGCTGGTGCGAGCGGATCCGGATCGGGTCCGAGCCGATCGCCCCGGACCGGTTGCGGCGGCTACTCACGGATCTCCAGCCGATCGCCCTGCGCCACGACCTCACCCCCTTCGAACTGGTCACGGCGGCGGCCTTCCAGGCCTTCGCCGCCTCCGGAGTGGAGATCGCCGTCCTGGAGGTGGGCCTGGGGGGGCGCCTGGATGCCACCACCGTGCATCCCGATCGGCAGGTGCTGGGTTTCGCCGCCATCGGCATGGACCATGCCGAGGTGCTCGGATCCACCCTGGCGGCGATTGCGGCGGAGAAGGCCGGGGTGATGTCCCGCGGCAGCCCGGCGGTGAGCGGACCCCAGAGCGAGGCGGCGGCCGCCGTGCTGCGCGAGCATTCCCGCGCCACCGGCTGTCCCCTGCGCTGGGTGGATCCCCTCTCCTGGAGCAGTGCTCTGCCGGGCCTGGTGCAGCGCCACAACGGCGCCGTGGCCCTCGGCATGCTCCGCACCCTGCGGGAGCGGGGCTGGGTCCTCTCCGATCAGGAGATCCGCCGGGGCTTTGCCCGGGCCCGCTGGCCCGGCCGTCTGCAGGCCGCGCGCTGGCGGGGGCAGTCCCTGCTGCTCGATGGCGCCCACAACCTGCCGGCGGCGCAGGCCCTGCGGCAGGAACTCGACCGCCGCCAGGGTTGCCCTCCCCTGCCGGGGGGAGCGCGCCGCTGGGTGCTGGGGGCGCTGAGCGCCAAGCAGGCTCCCGCCATGCTCGAGGCCCTGCTGGCCCCCGATGATCAGATCTGGCTGGTGCCCGTGCCCGGTCACGCCAGCTGGAGCGTGGAGACGCTGCGAGCCGCCGGCTTGACCTGGGCCGGGCCGATCCAGGTCGCCGGCGATCTCACCGCCGCCCTCACCGCCGCCAGCGCAAGTGCGGGAACCGATCCCGTGGTCGTGGCTGGATCGCTCTATCTGATCGGCGCTCTGCTCGCCGGAGGGGATCTGGAG
>CAYGQY010000197.1:3110-4301 GCA_964352195.1 uncultured bacterium | reverse complement strand
GCCGCCCTACGATCCGGCCGCGGACACGGGTTGCCCCATGCGCTTCAGCACGTTGCTCACCCACCTGAGCGAGGTGAGCGAGGCCAGCCCGTGCGAGATCGCCTCCGACCCTGAGCTCAGCGGCGCGGCGGCTGTCCACCAGGCCGCCCGCGGTCAGCTGGCCTTCCTGGAGCCGGGCCACAACCTGGCCGCCAGCCTGGCCTCCTGCGGCGCCTCCGCCCTGCTGCTGCCCAACGACCAGCCCCTCCAGGAGCTCGCCACGGCTGCGGGGATCGCCTGGGTGGGTCTGGCGAACCCGCGGCTGGGCTTCGCCGAAGCCCTGGAGGCACTCCATCCCCGTCCCCCCATCCTTCCGGGAATCCATCCCAGCGCCCTGGTGGATCCCTCCGCCCGGCTTGGCGGTGAGCTCCACATCGGCCCCCACGTGGTGGTGGGGGCTGGCTGCGTCATCGGCGCCGGCTGCACCCTGCACGCCGGGGTCGTGCTCTACGGGGACGTGCAGCTGGAGGAGGGTTGCGAAATCCATGCCAACGCCGTGCTCCATCCCGGCAGCCGCCTGGCGCGGCAGTGCGTGGTGCACTCGAACGCGGTGATCGGTTCGGAGGGATTCGGCTTCGTGCCCACCTCCAGCGGCTGGCGCAAGATGCCCCAGACGGGGCTGGTGGTGCTCGAGGAGGCCGTTGAAGTGGGCTGCGGCACCACCATCGATCGTCCCTCGGTGGGGGAGACCCGCATCGGGGCCGGCACCAAGATCGACAACCTGGTCCAGATCGGCCACGGAGTGGTCACCGGCCGCGGTTGCGCCCTGGCCGCCCAGGTGGGCATCGCCGGCGGAGCCCGGCTCGGTGACCGGGTGATCCTGGCGGGGCAGGTGGGGGTGGCGAACCGCGCCACGATCGGCGATGGGGCGATCGCCTCCTCCAAGTCCGGAATCCATGGCGAGGTGGCCGCCGGGGAGGTGGTGAGCGGCTATCCGGCCATCCCCAACCGGCTCTGGCTGCGCTGCTCGGCGGCCTTCAGCAAGCTGCCCGAGATGGCCCGTGCCCTGCGCCAGCTCAAGGGGCGGGCCGGATGAGCCGGTAACCTCGCCGCTTCCACCGCCGCCAGCGGCCAGCGACGCGATGATCAGTCACCGGATCACCCTCCTCCCCGGCGATGGCATCGGTCCGGAGATCACAGCCGTGGCCCGGC
>CAYGQY010000197.1:0-3010 GCA_964352195.1 uncultured bacterium | reverse complement strand
GCTGCTGGCGGCAATCGGCGACCCCAGCTGCGACGGCCTGCCGCGCCGGCAGCGGCCCGAAAGTGGTCTGCTGGCGCTGCGAGCCGGCCTGGGACTGTTCGCCAACCTGCGGCCCGTGCGCATCATTCCGGCCCTGATCGACGCCAGCAGCCTCAAGGCGGAGGTGATCGAGGGGGTGGACCTGCTCGTGGTGCGCGAGCTGACCGGGGGGATCTACTTCGGCAGCCCCAAGGGCCGTGTCGAGGCCGACGGGCAGGTGCGGGCCTTCAACACCATGACGTACTCCGACGGGGAGATCGACCGCATCGCCCGGGTGGCCTTCCGGCTCGCCCAGCAGCGCTCAGGCAGGCTCTGCTCGGTTGACAAGGCCAATGTGCTGGATGTGAGCCAGCTCTGGCGCGAGCGGGTGGAGACCATCGCCGGCGAGTTTCCGGCTGTGGCCCTCAGCCACCTCTACGTCGACAACGCCGCCATGCAGCTGGTGCGGGCACCGCGCCAGTTCGACGTGCTGCTGACCGGCAACCTGTTCGGAGACATCCTCAGTGACGAGGCCGCCATGCTCACCGGCTCGATCGGCATGCTGCCCTCGGCCTCGATCGGCGCCAGCGGTCCCGGGCTGTTCGAGCCGGTGCATGGCTCCGCGCCCGATCTGGCTGGCCAGGACAGGGCCAACCCCATGGCGATGGTGCTCAGCGCCGCCATGATGCTGCGGGTGGGTCTGGGCCAGGAGGCGCCCGCCGCCGACTTGGAGGCGGCGGTGGACCGGGTGCTCACGGGCGGCATCCGGACCGGCGATCTGATGGCCGAAGGCTGCACCCTGGTGGGCTGCCGGGCCATGGGGGACGCGCTGCTGGAGGCCCTCTGAGCGCGCCTCTCCCGTGGGTCGAGCCACGGAGCCGGGCCGGTGACCTGCCAAACTCACGTTCGCCTCTCCCCCCCTGCGCCGATGTCCAAGCGTCACCCGGTTGTGGCTGTCACAGGTTCCTCCGGCGCTGGGACCAGCACGGTGAAGCGTGCCTTCGAGCACATCTTCGACCGTGAGGGCATCGTGCCCGCCGTTGTGGAGGGGGACAGCTTCCACCGCTACGAGCGCGGCCCGATGAAGCAGCAGATGGCCCAGGCCCAAGCGGCCGGTGTCAATTTTTCCCACTTCGGCCCGGAAGCCAACCTGTTCGACAAGCTGGCGGATCAGTTCCGCGACTACGGCGCATCCGGCGGAGGTCAGAAGCGCTACTACCTGCACAGCGTGGAGGAGGCCGCGGAACACAACCAGCGGCTCGGTACGTCCCTGGAGCCCGGCCAGTTCACCCCCTGGGAGCCGATCCCGGAGAACACCGACCTGCTGTTCTACGAAGGTCTGCACGGGGGGGTGGTCGGAGAGGGCTACGACGTGGCCAGCCTGGTGGATCTGCTGATCGGAGTGGTGCCGATCGCCAACCTGGAGTGGATCCAGAAGATCAGCCGCGACAACGCCGAGCGCGGCTACTCGGCCGAAACGATCGTCGACACGATCCTGCGCCGCATGCCCGACTACATCAACCACATCTGCCCGCAGTTCAGCCGCACGGACATCAACTTCCAACGGGTCCCCACGGTGGACACCTCCAACCCGTTCATCTGTCGCAACATCCCCAGCCCGGACGAAAGTTTCGTGATCATCCATTTCCGCAAGGGAGCCCGGGAGAAGTGGGGGATCGACTTCTCCTACCTGCTGCGGATGATCCACGATTCCTTCATGTCCAGCCCCACCAGCATCGTGGTGAACGGCGGCAAGATGGGATTCGCCATGGAGCTGATCCTCACTCCGATCATCCACCGGATGATCGAGGAGAAAAAGACCCTCGCCTGACGTGATCGCCTGACGACCGATTAAGCTGCGTCGACCGATCGGATCTGGTGAGGACGATTTCCTTCGCCACACCTCCATCTTCCGAGCCGCTCAGGTCCGATCTCAGGACCTCTGGCGCTCGGAACACGCCGGGTCGCTCGACCCCTTCGTTCGAGATCCGCGGCGGGGGCCGGGAGGCCGCCGCAACCATCCGCTGGGATCAGATCAACAGCGCCGCCGTGCTGAAGCAGGCCCGACGGGTGTATTTCCACTACGTGGAGCAGTGTCCGGCCGGAAGCGACCCCCTCGGGATCGTGCTCACCCCGGCCTCCCGCCAGGGGAGAGTGGTGTTCGAGGCGCCGGTGCTCCTGCCCGAGGAGCAGTTCGTGCCGATCGATCTGATCCGCGGCCGGGGGGGTGGCCGGCCCCGCTCCGGCCGCGGCTCCCTCCGAGCCTGAGCGCCCGAGCCCGCCCATGCCCGGCCTGCCCGTTGCCGCCGCACCGCTCGCCCTGGTGGCCTCCCTCCTGGGTGCCTGCGTCGGCAGTTTTCTGAACGTGGTGGCCTGGCGGCTTCCCCGGCGGGAGTCGGTGGTCTGGCCGGGGAGCCACTGCCCCCGCTGCGGCGTTCAGCTGGCCTGGCACCAGAACCTCCCGGTTCTGGGCTGGCTGCGGCTGCGGGGCCGCTGTGGATGTTGCCACCGGCCGATCCCGGCCCGTTACCCCCTGGTGGAGCTCCTCTGTGCCGGCCTCTGGGCGGCAATGGTGGTGGCCCGGCCCAGCGCCCTGGCGGACGCCCCCACCTGGCTGCTGCTGCCGGCGGGCTGGCTGCTGGCCAGCTGGCTGATCCCACTCGTGCTGATCGACTGCGACCATCTCTGGCTGCCGGAGCCGCTCTGCCGATGGGGTCTGCTGCTGGGTCTGGCGGTCACGGCCGCAGCGGGCCTGAGCCAGTCGCCGGTCCTGCTGCGTTCCCTGTTGCTGAACCATCTGCTCGCCGCAAGCCTGGGTCTGCTGGCCTTCGAAAGCCTCAGCACCCTGGCCGAACGGGTGATGGGTCGCCCAGCCCTGGGGCTGGGCGACGCCAAGCTCACGGCCCTGCTGGGGGCCTGGCTGGGGCTGGTCGGCATGGGGCTGGCCGTGGCGCTGGCGGTGCTCGGCGGTGCGCTGCTCGGCATGCTGGGA
>CAYGQY010000196.1:0-4320 GCA_964352195.1 uncultured bacterium | reverse complement strand
CGGCGATGGCGGCGGCGGCAGCGGCCGGGGACTGGCCCCTGGCCCTGCAGGAGCAGGCCCTGCTGGTGCGCCCCACCCCCGACGATCCGGGCGAGCTGGAGGCGCTGCTGGCGGCCCTGCTGGCGGAGCCGGAGGGTCGGCGGCCCTGCCTGGTCCTGCTGAAGCTGGGTTGGCGCTGGAGCTGGGTGCGGCCGCTGCTGGAGCGGAAGGGGCTGCTGGACGGGGCGCTGTTCGCCCGGAAGGTGGGCTGGCCCGACCAGTGGGTGGCCCCGGCCAGCCAGGTGCCGGCCGATCCGCCCGGCGCCTCCCCCTACTTCACCCTCCTGCTCATCCGTTGCGGTTGGCCATCGGTACGTCCCTGATGTGTCGCGCCGAGCCGCCGCCGGCGGCCTGAAGTGCTTCCCTGTTGCCACTGCTTCGTCGTTGATGACTTCGATCGACTGGTTTGCGCTGCTGCACCCGGTGCTGGTGATCCTGTTCGTTTATCCGGTGGTGGGTGCCACGATCCGGCTGGGATTCCTGGCGCGGGAGCGGCGTCTGAAGATCCATCCCCAGCCCCCCAGCGTGGGGGTGGAGCATGCCGACCACGGCCGCTGGGTCACCGGCGGAATGGTGGTGGCGGTGCTGATCGCCCTGATCTATTCGTTCACCAGCAAATTCATCGTCCCCGAGCCGCCCTTCGCCGGCGGGGGCCAGCGCTTTGCCCTGCTGCTGCTGGTGAGCGCCGGCACCTTCGCCAGTCTGGCGGCCCTCTGGCGGGTGAAGAAGGCCTCGCTGCGGGCCACGTTCGCTCTCCTCACCTGGGCTGGCCTGCTCGGTCTCGGCAGCCAGCCGGAGATCTGGCGCCTGAGCGACAACCCGTTCTCCGGCGCCTTCTGGAGCTCCCACTACTGGAGCGGGGTGCTGCTCACCGGCCTGATGCTGTTCTCGATGTCGGGCAAGGCGGAGATCTTCCGATCCCTGCGGATGCGGCGCCTGCACATCAGCGTCAACATCCTGGTGTCGGTGCTGCTGGCTGTGCAGGCGATCACCGGCAGCCGCGACCTGCTCGAGATTCCGCTCAGCTGGCAGAAGCCGGCGATCTATGCCTGCGACTTCGAGAACCGGGTCTGCCCGCCGCCGGCCCAGGCGCTGGCGGATCCTGCTCCGGCGGTGCCGATGGCCTCGACGCTGCCCATGGCCTCCGCCAGCAGCGACCGGGCGGCGTCCGCGCTGGGGGCCCGCATCAGCTGATGGCGCAGCTGGGCGGCGCCGGGGAAGCCCTGGCAGGTCCAGCCCAGGTGCTTGCGGGCGATCTGCAGACCCGGCTCGCCCCGGGCGGCCAGCAGGGCCTCCAGGTGCTCCCCGGCCAGGGCGATCCGCTCCCCGGGTGAAGGCACTGGCACCGGCTCTCGCCCGCGCAGGGCGGCGTCGATCCGACCCACCTGCCAGGGGGCACCCAGGCTTCCCCGGCCCACCATCACCCCGTCAGCGCCGGTGACCGCCAGACAGCGGCGGGCCTCCTCGGGCCCGGTGATGTCGCCATTGGCGATCACCGGAATGGCCAGGGCCCGCTTCACCGCCGCGATGGCCGCCCAGTCGGCGGTGCCGCGGAAGCCCTGCTCGCGGGTGCGCCCGTGCAGGGTGAGCGCCTGGGCACCGGCCTGCTGCAGGGCCAGGGCGAAGGCCACCGGATCGGCCGAGCCGCCGCCCCAGCCCAGCCGCGTTTTCACGGTCACCGGAATCCGCACCGCCGCGCTCACCGCCGCGACGATGCGCCGGGCCAGGTCGGGCTCGCGCAACAGTCCGCTGCCGCCGCCCTTCCGGGCGATCTTGCGCACCGGGCACCCCATGTTGATGTCGATCAGGAAGGCGCCGGCCGCCTCGGCCTGTCGGGCTGCCTCTGCCATCGCCGCCGGCCGGTGATCGAACAGCTGCACGCCGATCGGCCCCGCCTCGCCCTCCAGCCCCTCCAGTTTGCCGGTGCCGTGACCCAGCCCCAGGCTGGTGGCGTTCACCATCTCGGTGAACAGCAGGGCCTCCGGGGCCCAGCGCCGCACGAAGCTCCGGAAGATCCGGTCGCTCACCCCGGCCAGGGGCGACTGGAGTACCCGGCAGTCGAGCCGTCGCGGGGTGCCCCGCCCCGGCAGCAGCAGGGGCGGCCGGCAGGGCTCCGCCGGGATCGGCTCTCCGCCGGCGGAGGCGCCAGGATCGAGACCCGGTCGGCCGAGGATCGTTGCGCTCACCCTCCTACCCCCTCAGCCGTGCCCTGCTGCAGCTGATCCTCGACGACCGCCTCAGCGACCGTTGTGTCTGCGAGTTCGTCTGGGAGCGGCTGGGCTACCGGCCGCCGGCCGCGGGCGAGGCCCCTCCGGGGTCTCCCTGGCGGGCCGGTCCGGAGACGCCGCCGGCCTGGGCCGAGGCCTTCCCCCAGGCCCCCGAGCTGATCGCCGAGCGGCCCGCCAGCGTGCGTCTGACCCGCTCGATCCCGCCGGAACACAAGCAGCTGCTCAAGCAGCAGCTGGGCTTCGGTGGCTATCGGATCGGTGAGCTGGTCCCCCGGCGCACCCGCCGCGCCACGGTGGTGTCCTGGCTGCTGGCCGAGCTGGCCAGCCGGGGCGAATCCCTGGAGGCGACAGGGGCGCTGCCCGAGCCGCTTCCTCCCCCGTCCGATCCGGCACGCGGCCATCCGGGGGATCCACCGGTGACCTGAAGCGGCGGCGGGGATCGTCACGGGCCGCCGCCGATGCCGCTCTGTAGGGTTGATCAACGCAATCGTCGTGGTTGAGATAAAAGGTCTTGGCGCTTCCAGTCGTCGCCATCATCGGGCGGCCCAATGTGGGCAAATCCACCCTGGTCAATCGGCTCTGCCGCAGCCGTGAGGCGATCGTGCACGATCAGCCCGGCGTGACCCGGGACCGCACCTATCAGGAGGGCTTCTGGGCCGATCGGCGCTTCCGCGTGGTCGATACCGGCGGTCTCGTCTTCGACGACGACAGCGAATTCCTGCCCGAGATCCGCGAGCAGGCGAACCTCGCCCTGGCCGAGGCCGCCGTGGCGGTGGTGATCGTCGATGGTCAGGAGGGTCTCACCGCCGCCGACCAGTCGATCGCCGAGTGGCTGCGCGGCCAGACGGTGCCCGTTCTGCTGGCGGTCAACAAGTGCGAATCGCCCGATCAGGGGCTGGCGATGGCGGCCGATTTCTGGCGGCTGGGCCTGGGTGCGCCCTATGCGGTCTCCGCAATTCACGGGGCCGGCACCGGCGAACTGCTCGACCAGGTGATCGGCTACCTGCCCAGCACCCCGGAAACCGAGCAGGAGGAGCCGATCCAGCTGGCGATCATCGGCCGCCCCAACGTGGGCAAATCCAGCCTGCTCAACGCGATCTGTGGTGAGGCGCGGGCCATTGTGAGCCCCATCCGCGGCACCACCCGCGACACGATCGACACCACGATCGAGCGGGAGGGCAAGACCTGGAAACTGCTGGATACCGCCGGGATCCGCCGCCGCCGCAGCGTCAGCTACGGCCCGGAATACTTCGGCATCAACCGCAGCTTCAAGGCGGTGGAGCGCAGTGATGTCTGCGTGCTGGTGATCGATGCCCTCGATGGTGTCACGGAACAGGATCAGCGTGTGGCCGGTCGCATCGAGGAGGACGGCCGCGCCTGCCTGCTGGTGGTGAACAAGTGGGACGCGATCGAGAAAGACAGCCACACCATGGCCGCCATGGAGAAGGAGCTGCGCGCCAAGCTCTACTTCCTCGACTGGGCGCCGATGCTGTTCACCTCCGCCCTCACCGGCCAGCGGGTGGAGAGTATCTTCGCCCTGGCGCTGCTGGCGGTGGAGCAGCACCGGCGCCGGGTCACCACCTCGGTGGTGAACGAGGTGCTGCAGGAGGCGGTGAGCTGGCGCTCGCCCCCCACCAGCCGCGGTGGCCGCCAGGGGCGCATCTACTACGGCACCCAGGTGGCCACCCGGCCGCCCAGCTTCACCCTGTTCGTGAACGATCCGAAGCTGTTCGGCGAGACCTACCGCCGCTACGTGGAACGCCAGATCCGCGAGGGCCTCGGCTTCGATGGCTCGCCGATCCGGCTGTTCTGGCGCGGTAAGCAGCAGCGTGATGCCGAGAAGGACCTCTCCCGCCAGCAGAGCCGCGCCGCCTCCCACTGATGGACTGGCTTCGGCAGCTCCCAATCGGCCAGTACGTCGACGGGGAGGAGGGCTGGCTGCGGCGGCTCGATCCACGCCTCAAGCTCGCCTGGACCCTGGCCTTCCTCGTCACCCCCGTGCTGGCGGGGGTGGGCTGGAGGCTGGCGCTGGTGGGGCTGCTGCTGCTGATCA
>CAYGQY010000195.1:0-4338 GCA_964352195.1 uncultured bacterium | reverse complement strand
ACCGGTGTTGATTCGCTGTCGTGTGCAAGATTTCTTCTGTCTTTTTCGCCACCGAGCCATCGGTCGACTTCGCCGGTCCCGTGCCCACCACTGAGTAGATCTACCCACGAGTGCCGTCGCCGGCAATGGACTCAGGACATCGTTTCGCACGTCGCCCCGGCATCGGTGGCCGCTGTGCTGGCCCCTTCAGCCTGCGGAAGCTGTGCGAACAGGAAGGCCAGGACGGCGTCCAGTCCCTGACCATCGCGGAGGTTGGTGAAGCACCAGGGCCGGCCGGCCCGCATCCGCAGCGTGTCGCGTTCCATCACGCCCAGGTCGGCACCCACCATCGGGGCCAGGTCGATTTTGTTGATCACCAGCAGATCCGAGCGGGTGATGCCAGGCCCCCCCTTGCGAGGAATCTTGTCGCCGGCGGCCACATCGATCACATAGATGCAGAGATCCACCAGCTCCGGGCTGAAGCTGGCGGCCAGGTTGTCGCCTCCGCTCTCCACCAGCACCAGATCCAGGGCGGGGAACTGCTCTTCCAATTCCTCCACCGCCGCCCGGTTGATCGAGCAGTCTTCGCGGATGGCGGTGTGGGGGCAGCCTCCGGTCTCGACGCCGCGGATGCGCTCCGGCTCCAGGGCCCCGGCTCGGGTCAGGAACTGGGCATCTTCCTGGGTGTAGATGTCATTGGTAACCACGGCCAGCTGCAGGCGGTCCCGCAGTGTCCGGCAGAGGGCTTCCACCAGGGCTGTCTTGCCGGATCCGACGGGTCCGGCCACACCCACACGCAGTCTGCTCACGAACCCAGCGGCGGCAAGGCCCCACTCTGTCGGCTTTGTCTCCCCTGCGGACGACGAATCCCCCCGGTTGGGGGGCCTGTTGACCCGGTCGTCAACTCCGGAACAGGCGCGAGTAGAGGGCGACGTGCTCCAGCTGGGCCAGGCCGGCCCCGACGCCTCCGCTCCAGAGCCTGCGGGGATCGCTGGTCGACAGGTGGGCGGCCCGTTCGGCCAGCAACGGCGCCAGGGCGAGCTGGAGGCGCTGGCCCTGGGTGGGCCCCAGTGGCATCAGTCGCACCGCGGCGCTGATCTGTCCGGCCACCCAGGCGTAGAGGTAGGCCTCCAGGAGCTCCGTCAGTGGCAGCCCCAGGCACTGCCCCGCCCAGGCCCAGGCCGCCGGCCAGGCCAGGTCGGCGGTTCCGGCGCCTCCCGGCAGGGGCCAGCCCAGGTCCGCCAGCACCTGCAGCAGGGATCGCCCCATCTGTCGCTGCTGGGCGCGCAGCTCCGGCGCTTCCCGCAGAGCCAGCAGCCAGCCGTTCAGTTCGCGCACCTCAGCCTCGGCCCTGGCCCCGGCCTCGGTCCCCTCGCCGGCATCCCACTGGCCCAGGGCGCCGCCCAGGGGGGCGAGGGCGGCGGCCTCGAGGCGGATGGCTCCCCGGTTCAGTTCGGCGTCGAGCCAGTGTCCCAGCGCTTCCGGAGAGGGGATCCTGCCCTGCTGCACCAGCACCTCGAGCCCCTCCGAGTAGCTGAAGGCTCCCACCGGCAGGGCCGGACTCACCAGCTGGAGCAGATGCAGGCGGGCCACCGACTCAGGAACCATGCTCAGTGCCCATGGCCAGCGCTGTAGGCGCCGGGCTCCGGCCGAAAGGGTGCCCGGACCCTCTCCACGGCCAGGCCGCGCTGACGCAGCAGATCCTCCAGCACCGGATCCTGCAGCAGCCGCAGTTCCTCGGCCCGCAGTTCCATCGCCACATGGCGATTGCCGAGGTGATAAGCCGCCTGGAGCAAGGAGCGGGGATCGCCCCCACGCACCACCAGCAGGGCCTCCTCGGCCGCCTCGACCACCACGAGGGTGGAGCCGTCGGTGCTGGCCAGCAGCTCCCCCGGCTCCAGGGCGGCTCCGCGGGGGAGCTGAAGCAGCAGGTCCAGTCCCTGGGCTGTCCGGCGATGGCCCCGCAGACCGGTGCGCTCGTCAGCGCTCAGCGCCAGCGCCAGTGCCCCGCCGGCGCTGGCGCATTGTCCCAGTCGACGGACGAGCACGATCATGGCGCCAGCCTCCAGACCCCTGGTCCAGGCACATGTCGCCGTCGTTACCGGATCGGAGGCGGGCCAGGCCGAGCATCCCACGATGACCAGTCTGGTTGCCCCCGCCACACCCCACGCCCTGCCGCCCTGGCGGGGTCATGCCCGGATTGCGTTCCTCTGCCCCGATGGCCCGGGGGGGACCACGATCCATCAGGGTGCCTGCACCGCACCCCTGAAGCTGCAGCGCACCTTCGCCCAGGGGGATGGCCGCTGTGCCCTGCCGCTGCTCCATACCGCCGGGGGCCTGGTCGGGGGCGACGAACTGCAGGTGCGGCTCAGCCTCGCCGCCGGCAGCAGCGGGCTGGTGACCAGCGTGGCGGCCCAGAAGGTCTACGGCACGATCGGCCGCTCCCGCCTGACCCCCGAGGGCCGCTGGGTCCGCCAGGACCTGCAGGCCTCCCTGCAGGAGGGGGCCGATCTGGAATGGCTTCCCCAGGAGGTGGTGGTGTTCGCCGGGGGGCTGCTCGAGCAGTCCTGCCGGGTGGAGCTGGCCCGGGGGGCCAGCTGGCTGGGGGCCGATGTGGTGCGGCTGGGCCGGAGCGCCGCCGGGGAAACGCTGGGGGCCGGTCGCTGGCGCTCGCGCCTGGAGATTCGCCGCGAGGGGCGCTGGATCCTGGCGGACCGGCTTGAACTCGGTGGGGACAGCCTGGAGAGCAGCCATGGACTCGCCGGGCACCCGGTGTTCGGCAGCCTGGTCTGGGCCTCCCCGGAGCCGGTGAGCGGGCCGTTGCTGGATGACTGCCGCGCCGCCCGGACCGATCTGGTGGGCGAGATGGCCTGCGGCCGCCTCGAGCAGGGCCTGGTGGCCCGCTACCGGGGCCCTTCCAGCCAGGCAGCCCGCTTCTGGTTCACCCGGATCTGGGCCCGGATCCGGGCCGAGCGGGGCCTGGCGAGTCCTGTTCTGCCCCGGCTGTGGCCGTTCCAGGAAGAACCCTGGCTCGGCATCTCCGACAGCTCGGACGGGACCGCCGGATCCGCCTGATGGCGTGCCGAGGCCGTCCGCCCTGGGGTGGGTCCCTTCCCCTGGACCTGGCGCTGCTGGAGCGCCGTGATCGCCTCGCCAACCTCGCTGAGCCCCGGACGGCGGTCGATGATCGGCGCACTCCTGCCGGCCTTCCGCCAATCCGCCAGGGTCGGCAGATCGGCCGGATGGGGATTTGAGGCCGGCCCGCCCACATCCCGGCCGCTGGTGGGGCCAGATCCCGGGCTCCTGCCAGCGCATCAACCCACGGACCCATCGGCGCCGTCGCCGCCGTGGGAACTCCGGGCCTGCCGGTCCTGGGGCAGCCGGCCGAACCGGAGCCGAAAGTTCCTCCTGAACCTGGGGCCACGCCAGGCCACTGCCACAGTGGCAGCGGCCTGCCCCTTCCCATGCATCTCACGCCCCAGGAGAAGGACAAGCTCCTGATCGTCACCGCCGCCCTGCTGGCGGAGCGGCGCCTCAACCGGGGCCTGCGGCTCAACCATCCCGAAGCGGTCGCCTGGCTCAGTTTTCAGGTGCTGGAGGGAGCGCGTGACGGGAAATCCGTGGCTGAGCTGATGGGCGAGGGCACCACCTGGCTGCGCCGCGACCAGGTGATGGAAGGGGTGCCCGAGCTCATCCCCGAGGTGCAGATGGAAGCCACCTTCCCCGATGGCACCAAGCTCGTCACCCTCCACGATCCGATCCGATGACCCCCCTGATCCCCGGCGAACTGATCGTCGAGCCCGGCAGTCACACGCTCAACGCTGGTCGCCCCGTCACCCGCATCAACGTGGCCAACCGCGGTGACCGGCCGGTGCAGGTGGGATCCCACTTCCATTTCCATGAGGCCAACAGCGCCCTGGAGTTCGACCGGGAGGCGGCCCGGGGCCAGCGCCTCGACATTCCCGCCGGCACCGCCATCCGTTTCGAGCCTGGTGATGCCCGGGAGGTCCACCTGGTGCCGGTGGCTGGCGCCCGCCGGATCTTCGGGTTCAACGGCCTGGTGAACGGCCCTCTCGACTGAGGGGTCCCAGCCCACTCTCCCGCTCCGTCCTCTCCTCAACTCCACTCCCATGCCCTATCGGATGGATCGGCGGGCCTACGCCGAAACCTATGGCCCCACCACCGGTGACCGGCTGCGGCTGGCCGACACCGAGCTGATCCTGGAGGTGGAGAAGGACTTCACCAGCTACGGCGAGGAGGTGAAGTTCGGCGGCGGCAAGGTGATCCGCGACGGCATGGGCCAGGCCCAGACCACCCGCGGCGCCGGGGCGGTGGACACCGTGATCACCAATGCCCTGA
>CAYGQY010000194.1:0-4342 GCA_964352195.1 uncultured bacterium | reverse complement strand
CCCGCGGGCCAGGCCGGGCTCCGAGGCGCCAGGGGACCGTAGCCGCGTTCACCCTCCTGCCAGCACCAGCCGCGCCGCTCGGCGGCCTGGCGCCAGGGCCGCCAGCAGCGGCTGTCGCCGGCCCAGCCGTGCATGGCGATTAGGACGAGGGGGGGGGCGGCGGCGGTCATGACCGGGCCGGGGCCGGCCCGGCCGGGCCGAGGGCCGCCAGCAGAAGGGCAAGGCTGCCCGCCGGCAGATCGTGGCGCAGCACCAGCCGCAGGCGGGCCGTCCCCACGGGCACCGTGGGGGGACGGATCGCCACGCAGAGCAGCCCCGCCCGCTCCAGTCTCTCCTGCAGGGCCAGGGCCGCCCGGTCGTCGCCGACGGCCAGCGGCAGGATCGGCCCCTCCCCCGCCGGCCGGGGCCAGCCGACTGCCTCCAGGCCGTCACGCCAGCGCTGGGCGCGTCGCCGCAGCCGGGCCCCCAGGTCGGGGTCGGCCTCCAGCAGCTCCAGGGCGGCCAGGGCCGCGGCCGCGAGCGGCGGCGCCAGGGCCGTCGTGTAGCGGAAGGCCCCCGAGGTCTGCAGCAGCCAGTCTCCGAGCGGGGCATCGCCGGCCAGAAACGCCCCTCCGGCGCCGAACGCCTTGCCGAAGGTGCCGCTGATCAGGCTCACCCCCGTCAGGCCATGGGCCAGCCCACGGCCGCCGGGACCGAAGACCCCGAGCGCATGGGCCTCATCGACCAGCAGCAGGCTGCCGAACCTCCGACAGAGCGCCTCCAGGGCCACCAGATCCGCCCGGGTGCCCTCCATGCTGTACAGGCTTTCGACGATCACCAGCAGGGGACGCCGGGGCTGGTCACGGCGCTGGCGAAGCAACCGCCGCTCCAGATCGCCCAGGTCGTTGTGGCCGAAGCGCTGCAGGCGGGCGCCGCTGGCCTGGACGCCCACCAGCAGCGAGTGGTGGATGCGGCGATCGGCGAGCGCCAGGGTGTGGCGATCGGCCAGGGCCTGCACCGCCGCCAGATTCGCCTGGAAGCCGCTGGGAAAGAGCAGCACGCGCCCTCGACCGAGCCAGCCGGCCAAGCGGTCCTCAAGGGCGGCATGCACCGCCCGGCCCCCGCTCACCAGCCGGGATGAACCGGCCCCGACACCGTCACGCTCGATCGCCGTGAGGGCCGCCTCGCACAGCCGGGGATGGCCGCTCAGGCCGAGGTAGTCGTTGCTGGCCAGATCCCGCAGGGGCGCGGCCCCGCCGGCCTTTCCGTCTTCCGACAGGGGCCGCAGGCCGGCCACTCCGGCCGGGGCGAAACCACGCAGGCGCCGCCGGCGTGGTTCAGGAAGCTGCTCCAGGGTCCGGCGCAGGGGGGCAAGGGGATCGGCAAGCACGGCAGGGGCGCCGCGGCGGACGGCGGAGTCGGTGTCCAGTCTGCCCGCCGCCGCAGCGCCCAGGCCGAGGGGGGCAGCCCATAGGATTGATCGATGCAAACGGCAGGCACCGACGCCCCACCCCCGACCCTGGAGGTGGTGCCTGGCAACGACGGGGCGCCCTCGGTCCAGGCCTCTGAGCCGGCGGCCCCAGGGCCGGTTGATCCTGACCCGCTGGCGGTGCCGCCCCTGGAGCGGCTCTTCCCCTTTCCCCTTGATCCCTTCCAGCACGAAGCGATCGATGCCCTCAACCAGGGGCATTCCGTGGTGGTGAGCGCGCCAACGGGATCGGGCAAGACGCTGGTGGGTGAATATGCCATCCACCGGGCCCTGGCCCACGGCCAGAAAGTCTTCTACACCACGCCGCTCAAGGCGCTCTCCAACCAGAAGCTGCGGGATTTCCGCGAGCAGTTCGGTCCCGATCGGGTCGGGCTGATGACCGGTGATCTGAGCACCAACCGGGAGGCGCCGATCGTGGTGATGACCACCGAGATCTTCCGCAACATGCTCTACGCGGAGGTGGACCGGGGCGACGATCCCCTCGCCGATGTGGAGGCGGTGGTGCTCGATGAGTGCCACTACATGAATGACTCCCAGCGCGGCACGGTCTGGGAGGAATCGATCATCCACTGTCCGCCGCCGGTGCAGCTGGTGGCCCTCTCGGCCACGGTGGCCAACGCCGGTCAGCTCACCGACTGGATCGAGCGCGTGCATGGCCCCACCACCCTGGTGGTGAGCGACCACCGGCCGGTGCCCCTGGCCTTCAGTTTCTGCAGCGCCAAGGGGCTCCATCCCCTGTTGAACGAGGAGGGCACCGGACTCCATCCCCACTGCAAGGTCTGGCGGGCCCCCAAGGGGGATCGACGCAAGGGGAAGAGTCCGAAGCCGCCCCAGCCGGAGGCGGCGCCCCTCCCCTTCGTGGTGGCCCAGATGGCGGAGCGTGACATGCTCCCGGCCATCTACTTCATCTTCAGTCGCCGGGGCTGCGACAAGGCCGTGCGCGACCTGGGCCGGGTCTGCCTGGTGAGTGAGGCGGAGCAGGCGGTGATCCGCCGCCGTCTGGCAGCCTTCGTGGCCGCCACCCCGGAAGCGGTCCGGGAGGGGGGCCACGACGAGGCCCTCACCCGGGGCATCGCCGCCCACCATGCCGGGGTGCTGCCGGCCTGGAAGGAGCTGATCGAGGAGCTCTTCCAGCAGGGGCTGATCAAGGTGGTCTTCGCCACCGAGACCCTGGCGGCGGGGATCAACATGCCGGCTCGCACCACGGTGATCTCGGCCCTCTCCAAACGCACTGAGCGGGGGCACCGGCCGCTGATGGGCAGCGAGTTCCTGCAGATGGCGGGCCGGGCCGGTCGCCGCGGCCTCGACGTGCAGGGCTATGTGGTTACCGTGCAGGGTCGCTTCGAGGGGGTGCGGGAGGCCGGAGCGCTGGCCACCAGCCCCGCCGATCCCCTGGTGAGCCAGTTCACGCCCAGCTACGGCATGGTGCTCAACCTTCTCCAGCGCTACGACCTGACCAAGGCCAAGCAGCTGGTGGATCGCAGCTTCGGCCGTTACCTGGCCACCCTGGATCTGGCCGAGGATGAGGCCAGGATCGCGGCCCTGCGCGCCCAGCTCGCCAGCCTGAGCGGCCCCACCGCCGACGTGCCGTGGGAGGCCTTCGAGACCTATGAGAAGCAGCGCGAAGGCCTGCGTGAGGAGCGCCGCATTCTGCGGATCCTCCAGCAGCAGGCGGAGGAGACCCTGGCCCACGAACTCACCCTGGCCCTGCAGTTCGCCAGCGAGGGCACTCTGGTGAGTCTGAAGTCCCCCCAGCTGCGCGGCCGGGTCACCCCGGCGGTGATCGTGGCCAAGACCCCCGGGCCCGGCCAGTTCCCCCTCCTGCTCTGCCTCACCGACGAGAACGTCTGGATTCTGCTGCCCTGCAATGCCGTGGTCAGCCTGCACGCCGAGCTGAGCTGCCTGCAGGTAGACCAGCTGGCGGCGCCCGAGCTGCGTGCGGCCGGCGAGATCCGCCATGGGGATCAGGCCAGTGGCGGCCTGGCCCTGGCCGTGGGTTCGATGGCACGCCGCCACGACATGGTCACCCCCCAGTACGACCTGGCCGGGGAGGTGCGCAGCCAGGCCGGGCTCGTTCGCGACCTGGAGCAGGAACTTGAGGCCCATCCGGCCCACCGCTGGGGTGACCGTCGCCAGCTCAAGCGCCAGCGGCGTCGCATGGAGGAGCTCGATGCCGAGATCGAGGAGCGGCAGCGCCTGCTGCACCACCGCGCCAACCGCCACTGGGACACGTTCCTCGCCCTGATCGACATCCTGCGTGCCTTCGGCGCCCTGGCCGGAGCCGACGGGCTGGAGCCCACCGAGGTGGGCCGAACGGTGGCGGCCCTGCGGGGTGACAACGAACTCTGGCTGGGACTGGCCCTGATGAGCGGGCACCTCGACGACCTCGATCCCGGCGAGCTGGCCGGCGTGTTCGAGGCGATCAGCACCGAGGTCAACCGGCCCGATCTCTGGAGCGGCTTCCCGAGCCCGCCCCGGGCCGAGGAGGCCCTGCATGACATCGCCGGCCTGCGCCGCGAACTGCTGCGCCAGCAGGAGCGCGCCCAGGTGGTGGTGCCGGCCTGGTGGGAGCCGGAGCTGGTGGGGCTGGTGGGAGCCTGGGCCCGCGGCACGAGCTGGACGGATCTGATCGGCAACACCTCCCTCGACGAGGGGGACGTGGTGAGGATCCTGCGGCGGACCGTCGATCTGCTTGCCCAGGTCCCCTACGCCGAAGCGATCAGCGAGCAGCTCCGCACCAGGGCCCGCAAGGCCCTGGGCGCGATCAACCGCTTCCCGGTCTGTGAAGCGGTTGATCTGCTGGCCCAGCCCGGGGTGGCTCCTGCCACAACCCCGGCCTCTGCCACAACGGCTGCCGAGAGCTGACCCCCCGAC
>CAYGQY010000193.1:0-4347 GCA_964352195.1 uncultured bacterium | reverse complement strand
ATGTCAGCTGGAGACGCGGGGCTGGGGAGGATGGGCTCCCTTACTTCCAACCCCCCGCTGCCATCAGTTCGGTGGCCTCCTTGTTGTTGCGGGCCAGCTGATCGGCGGAGACCGGCGAGGCGTTGAAGCCGCCCCAGAGGTTAAGGATCGGATTGTCGCCGAAGCCGGTGAGGGGATATTCGTTGTTAGCCGCGGCGTAGCCCTTGCCGGAGGTGGGGGCCGCCAGGAATTCGATCAGGCGGGTGGCGGCTTCGGGGTTCTTCGCGCTGCGGGTGACCCCGGCGGCGGTGATGTTCACGTGGGTGGGATCGGGGAACACCACCGTGATGGCGGCCGCGGCCGCCCGGTCTTCGGGGCTGGCGTCGCTCGAGAGCATGCGGGCCAGGTAGTACTGGTTGGCCACCGTGACCCCGCAGGATCCCTGGCCCAGGGCCCGCAGCATCGGTGTGTCGCTGGTGAAGAACGGCTGGGTCACGTTCGCCACCATCCCCTCAATCCACTGCTCGGTGTCGGCAGCCCCCTGCTGGGCCAGGATGTCGGATACCAGCGACTGGTTGTACACGCTGGCGCGATTGCGCAGGCAGAGCTTGCCCTTGAGGGCGGGATCACTGAGGTCGCCGTACTGGAGCACCTGATCGGGGTTGACCACGGCCGAGTTCACCATGATGGGCCGAGCTCGCCGGGTCAGGGCGAACCAGTTGCCGCTCGGATCGCGCAGGCTGGAGGGCACGTCACGCTCGAGGGCCTCCGAGCGGATCGGACGGAACAGATCCGCTTCTCCGGCCCTCTGGAGGCGGGCGGCATCCACGAGCACGAGCACGTCGGCCGGGCTGCTGTCGCCCTCGTTCTCCAGTCGCACGATCAGTTCGTCATCCTTGCCCTCCAGCAGATTCACCTGGATTCCGGTCTGGGCGGTGAAGGCCTTGTAGAGCTCCTTGTCGGTGTTGTAGTGCCGCCCGGAGTAGATGTTCACCTCCTGGGGTCGGGGACGGTTGAACAGGGTGAAGGCCGCGATTCCCACGGCCGCTACGGCCACCACGGCTACGGCGGTGAAGCGGTTGCGAAGGGTCGACATCAGGGCAGGGCGTCAGGGGTGAATCGGAACCAGGGGAGCGATCGGTCTGGTCAGGGAGAGGACGGTCCATGGCCAGGTGACGGGGGTACGCCCTCCAGAAGATCCGATCGCCGGAACGGTTCGGATCGCGATCCAGTCCGTGGGGATCAACGTGGATATCGACCTGATCTTCAGAGCAGCCTTGCGGAGGCCCTCCTGTCCCGTGGCCGAACCTACGGGGCTCCCTGGGCCAGGCCAGGACACAAATGGTGCACTGGGTTGTGCCATTGGTCACTCCTGCGGGTTCACCGCCGCCGCCGGGGCCGGCGGCGCGGATCTGGCCGGTAGGGTCGCAACCGGGACCGTCTGGCTCCGCCCGTCCGGCCCTCCGATCTTGTTCGGCGGCCCCCAGATGCCATGACCTGCTCCACCGTCCCGTCCCAGCAGTTCGAGGCCGCCCGGCGGCCCCTCGCTGGGGTGCGGTTGCAGAATCTCTGGCACCGTTATCCGTGTCGCGGTGCCGGCTCGCCCGAGGCCTGGACGCTTCAGGCGATCGATCTGGAGCTCGCCGAGGGGGAGCTGGTCGGGCTGCTGGGACCCTCCGGTTGCGGCAAGACCACCCTGCTGCGGCTGATCGCGGGCTTCGAGCGGCCGGAGCGAGGCAGCGTCTCGATTGATGGGCAGTCGGTGGCCGGTGGAGACCGCTGGCTCGAGCCCGAGCGTCGCGGCGTGGGCATGGTCTTTCAGGACCACGCCCTCTTCCCCCACCTCGACGCGTGGGCCAATGCCTGCTTCGGGATGCGCCGCCGCCACGACCGGGAGCGGGCCCGATGGTTGCTCTCGCTGCTGGGCCTGGGGGGGTTGGAGTGCCGATATCCCCATGAGCTCTCCGGGGGCCAGCGCCAGCGGCTGGCCCTGGCCCGCGCCCTGGCGCCGGACCCGTCGGTGCTGTTGCTCGATGAGCCCTTCTCGAATCTGGATGTGGAGGTGCGCCACCGCTTGCGCTCGGAATTGCCGGAGGTGCTGGACCGTTGCGGAACGAGCTGTCTGATCGTGACCCACGACCCCGAGGAAGCCCTGGCGATCTGTGATCGGGTGGGGGTGCTGCAGGAGGGCCGTCTGCATCAGTGCTGCAGCCCCCGCGACCTGGTGGAGGAGCCGGCCTCGGCCTTTGTGGGACGGTTCGTGCTGCAGGCCAACCTGGTGCCGGCCCGCTGGGATGGCCAGCTCCTGGCCACGCCACTGGGCCCCCTGCCCTGCCAGGACCCGCGGGCTGCGATCGGCAGGGCCACGCCGGGTGCGGACTTCGAGCTGATGGTGGCCGTTGATGGATTGTCCCTGGTGCCCGACAGGGCCGGGCCCGCCGTCGTCCGTGGACGGGAGTTCCTGGGCAACGGCTGGCTGTATCGGGTCGATTGCGCGGGGCTGCATCTCCGCTTGCGCTTGCCGCTTGAGGTGGATCTACCCGGTGGAGTGCGCGGCGTTCTGGGGTTTCGCCCCGAGGCGCGCTGGCGCTTGTTCCCTGCCGACTCCTCTTTCTCCCCCTCCCCAAGCCCCACGATCTGAGGGCCGCAACCCAGGCAAGAAAAACCTCCCCGGCTCATCGAGAGGGGAGGTGGTTGCTTTCCTCGTTCACTCTGCCGGGCTGGGACGAAAGCCCCTGTTGGATCGGGCTCACTCCGGGGTCGCCGATGTTGCCCGAGGCGGGGACGGCCGGAGCGGTGGGGCACCGAGGGACCTCGGCAGGGGACTCAGCGGTCGGGAAGGATCTGCCCGTCCACCCGCATCCAGAGGGTCTTGAAGGCGTTGGTCTCCATCAGCATCTCCAGGTGTTCGCTGGTCAGGGACCGGGCATCGTCCAGGTCCCGGCGGAGTGAGAGAACCGAAAGCCGATCCATGCACCAGTCCCTGAGCCGGGTGAGCTCCAGGCTTCGCTCCAGAGGACGGCTCCGACCGGCCGCATCCCTGGAGTCGCCGTGGGGGGAGTGCGTCATGGGCAGAATCCCTGGTGATCCCGCTGATGCTGACGGGACTCCCCACCGGGGCCTGGATCATCGTTGACAGCCGGGCGTCACAACCATCACCCGGGGGCAGCCATCGGCGCCGATCGGGGGGCTCAGCGGGCGGAACGGCCGCTGCGGACCGGAAGCAGAACGGGTTGCATCAACCCGCCCCCGCCGTTGTCGTCATCGGAGCCGGCGGCGATCCAGAAGGCCAGACCGAACAGGGCCAGAACGCTGGTGAACAGGAGCAACTCGAGCATCCGACCAGGCGCGAAGTCCGACCAGGCTAGTCGGAACCGCTGGCGTGATGGTGTTCGATACTGCGGACCCCGCGACGGATCAGGCCCCAGCGCCTGCGGCCAGCAGCCCGATCGGAGCCAGGGCGAGCACGGCGCCCGCCAGGCTGAGCAGCACCGCCAGTCGGAGGGTCCAGACGGGGCTCAGGCGCCGCAGGGTCAGGACGGTCACCCCCACCACCAGTGCGGAGCTGAGCAGGGCGCCCAGCCACCAGCTGGCGGCCCCACTCGCTTCCTGGCCGTGCAACAGCCCGTGGACGGCCACCGAGCCCGCCACCAGAGCTCCGGAGAGGGGCAGCCAGGAGGTGGATTCACCTGGTCGACGGCGCAGGACCAGCAGGCCCAGCGCGGAGACCGCCAGGGCCGCCCCCAGTTCCAGCCACGGCAGCTGGATGCCGTTCACCCCGATCAGGGCCCCGAGGACGGCCCCGGCCAGGGCGAAGAGCAGCAGGCGGAGATGGATGAAGGAGGCCGCTGCCCCGACCCCCACGAGCAGCAGCAGATGGTCGAGGCCCAGCAGGGGGTGGCCGAAGCCCGCTCCCAGCCCCCCTCCGCCCAGGCTGTGGGCGCCGGCTGGGAGGGCTCCCAGCAGGCTGAGTCCGAAGCCGGCGGCTGAGGCGAGCAGGAGCTGGCGGATGGGGGACGACGGGGAGGATGCGGGCATCGGAAGCGATTCGAGCCGGAGGTGAACGGAGGGGGTGACACCGGCACCGCGCTCCATCGGGAGTCTGCTCCACGGCAGCAGGTGCGCGCAACCGACGGGCTGCCCCGCTGCCCCCCTGCAGGGATGGCCGGCGGGTGTCGCATCGATGCCAGGGGAGGGTATCAATCCCGATCTGCCGATGTTCATCTTGGAGAGGCGATCGTGCTGCAAAAAGTAGTGGAATTAGACTGGCCAATGCTGTCCAAGCATTAGTTAATGTCGTCTCAACCTTCCCTGGGATTTGGCCTGCGGGCGCCGGGGCGCGTCTTGGCTTGAGCATTGGATTCGGCC
>CAYGQY010000192.1:0-4353 GCA_964352195.1 uncultured bacterium | reverse complement strand
GGGCGGCCGCCCGCGCCGGCGGGGCGCCGCCCCCCCCCCCCCCCGGCGCCCGCGGCCGGCGCTCCCAGCGGTGGGGCCGGGCGGGCCGACGGGGCGCCCCCCTTCGTGCTCAATGGCCAGGTGATCGGATCCTGCAGCAGCGGGCTGCCCTGTCTGAATCAGATCCGCCGCGCCATGGGCCTGCCCCAGACAGGGTGGCGCTAGCCCTCTCTGCCCTCACACCTTCGCCAGGGTCACCCGCTCCGGCTGGTGCTGATACTTTCCCGCCCGGTCGCTGTAGGTGGTGTCGCAGGGATCTCCCTCGAAGAACAGGAGCTGGGTGATGCCCTCATTGGCGTAGATGCGGCAATCGGCGCCGGAGGAGTTGCTGAACTCCAGGGTGAGGTGTCCCTCCCAGCTGGCCTCGGCGGGCGTGGTGTTCACGATGATCCCCAGGCGGGCGTAGGTGCTCTTGCCCAGGCAGATCACGGTGATGTTGGCCGGCACCCGCAGCTTCTCCAGGGCCACCCCAAGGCCGTAGGAGTGGGCCGGCAGGATGAAGTAGGCCCCGTCCTCGTCGTGCTGGAGCGGGGCGGGCTCCAGGTTGGCCGGGTTGAACCGTTTCGGGTTCATCACCGTGCCGGGCACATGGCGGAAGATCAGGAATTCCTGCGGCGACAACCGCAGGTCGTAGCCGTAGGAGGAGCAGCCGTAGCTCAGCACCGGCGCGGCCCGGTTATCGGGATCGAGGTGACGCACCAGGCCGGCCTGGAAGGGCTCCAGCATCCCGCCGGCGGCCTGGGCGTGGATCCAGCGGTCGTTCTTGAGCATCAGCCGCCCCTCCGCAGCTGGGTGACCTGATCCGCCATGGCCAGCAGGTCCTGCGGCATCACCGGCCCGGTGAGGATCACATCGAGATGGGCCGGCCGCTGCTCCAGGGTGGCCACCACCTCCGGCGCAGCCAGGAAGCCGAGCTCGATCGCCAGACCCAGCTCATCCAGCACCAGCAGGTCGATGGTGGCCGCGAGCAGCTGCTCCCGGCTGAAGGCCCACACCTGCTGAACGGCCGCCCCCACCTCGGCGGGGAGGTCGCTGGAGGGTTCGCTCAGGCAGGCGGGAACGGCCGGACGCAGCCACTGCAGACGGCCGCACAGCCGGAGCGCCTGGCCGGGGCCCTGATCCACGCCCCCCTTGAGGAACTGGCTGATCAGCACGCGGCTGCCCAGGCCGGCGCTGCGCAGGGCCTGGCTGAACACCCCGTCGAAACTGCCTCGGAACGGTGCGGTGTGCACCTGCAGCAGCCCCTCGGGCCGCGCCAGCAACGGCCGCGGCCGGCCCGCCGCCGGACGGGCCGCGGGAACGGGCCGCAGGGGATGCCGGGGTTCATGGGGTGGGCTGATCAGGCTGACCGTCATCAACACCCCATCGGAGACGCGATGCTGAATGTAGCGGTGACGGGCCGCTTCACAAGGGAATGGCACCATCCCTAGCGCAAACATCCGTACCACCCCCAGGGGGGGCTCCCAGGCCAGCCGGGCTCGGATGAACAGCGAGTGTGTCTTTCGCTACACGCCACACCGGTGCCGATCCGTAGCTTCCAACCACAGCTCTTCCGCCCCAATGGTCGGCGCCATGCGCGGATTCAGCCGCACCAGCACCACTCCGCCCCCCCAGGCCGGCCTCACCACCGCTGGCAACGGTTCGGCCACCTTGCTGGAAGTGATGCGCGGCCTCACCGGCTGCTCCATCGAGACGGTTGAGCGTGGCAAGACCATCTTCTTCCCGGGAGACCCTGCCGAGCGGGTCTATCTGCTGCGCCGCGGCGCGGTGCGGCTCTCGCGCGTCTATGAGTCGGGGGAGGAGATCACCGTGGCGCTGCTGCGGGAGAACAGCCTATTCGGTGTGCTCTCCCTGCTCACTGGCCAGCGCTCCGACCGCTTCTATCACGCCGTCGCCTTCACCCGGGTTGAACTGGTGGCCGCGCCGGCCGCCTCGGTGAAACGGGCGATCGAACAGGATCCGAGCGTCGGGCTGTTGCTGCTGCAGGGACTCTCCTCCCGCATCCTCCAGACCGAAACGATGATCGAAACCCTCACCCACCGGGACATGTCCTCCCGGCTGGTGAGCTTCCTGCTGGTGCTCTGCCGGGACTTCGGCGTGCCCAGCTCCGATGGCATCACGATCGACCTGCGCCTTTCCCACCAGGCGATCGCCGAGGCGATCGGCTCCACCCGGGTCACGATTACCCGGCTGCTGGGCGATCTGCGCCAGGCGGGGCTGGTGCAGATCGACCGCAAGAAGATCACGGTGTTCGATCCGGTGGCCCTGGCCAAGCGGTTCAGCTGACCAGGGCCACCGGCCCCGGGGCGACGAGACACCGATACTGAAGCTCTCCGCCCTGCGCCGTGTCCGCCTGGCTGCTCATCCTCGCCCTGCTGGTGCTCGGTGGGGTGCTCGCCACCCTCGGGGATCGCCTGGGCAGCCGTGTCGGCAAGGCCCGGCTGAGCCTCTTCAACCTGCGCCCCCGCAACACGGCGGTGCTGATCACGGTGCTCACCGGCAGCCTGATCAGCGCCGTCTCCCTGGGGCTGATGCTGGCGGTGAGTGAACGGCTGCGGGTGGGCCTCTTCGAGCTCGACAGCCTCCAGGAGAAGCTGCGGGACAGCCGCTCCAGCCTGGGCCGCAGCGAAAACGCCCTCAAGCGCAGCCGACAGGAGCAGCGGCGGGCCGAGCAGGGGCTGCGCCGGGCCGAGCGGGAACGGCAGGAATCCCGCCGCCAGCTCACCGCCGTGGAACTGCAGGCCAGGCGCCTGCGGGCGGAGCTGCGGCCATTGCAGAACCAGCGAGAGCAGCTGCTGCTGCAGCGGACGCAGCTCAGCCGGGACATTGCCAGCAAGGATCAGGACATCCGCCGCACCGAGGCCGAGCTGGCCCGGGTGAAGCAGCAGATCGCGGCCGGGGAGCAGGAACTGCAGGGCCTCGAGGAGAAGCTGATCGCCCTGCGCCGCGGCGACGTGGTGATCAGCAGCGGTCAGCCACTGGCCACCGCCAAGGTGGCCTTGAAGAATCCAGCCGAGGCCAAGGCGGTCATCGATGCCCTGCTGCGTCAGGCCAACCTGAGCGCCTTTCAGCGGGTGCTCCCCGAGGAGACCCCGAACCGCCAGATCCTGCTTGTCTCGCGTCAGGACATCGCCAAGCTCGAAAGCCTGATCGGCAAGGGAGGCTCCTGGGTGGTGAGCATTCTCTCCGCCGCCAACGTGGTGCGCGGGGAACAGCAGGTGCTGGGCTTCCCCGACCTGCGGCCGAACCGCCAGGTGATCCGCCAGGGGGAACTGATGGCCTCCACTGTGCTCGAGCCCGACGAACGGTCGGTCGTGCAGGTGCGCAGCCGCCTCAACCTGCTGCTGGCGGCGTCCTTCGCCAAGGCCCAGCGCCAGGGATCCATCGCCGATGGGGTTCAGTTCGACGCCGCCACCTTCAATCGCCTCGGGCAGGAACTCACCGAACGCCCCCTCGGGCAGCCGGTGACGCTGGAGGCCATCGCCAGCCGGAATGCCGACACCGCCGACCCGATCGTGCTGACCCTGCAGCCGGTGGAGGCCTCGACCGGGCGGGCCGGGCCTCCGTCCAGGGGCCGCCTGCCATGACCCTGCCGAACGGCGGAGCCCTGGCCGGTCTCGATCCCGGACGCTGCAAGTGCGGGCTGGTGCGCAGTGATCCGGAGCGCCGCCGGATCGGCGAGGCGCTGCTCCTGCCGCCGGAGGCGACCTGGACACGGCTCCGCTCCTGGCTGGAGGAGGGCGCGGTGGTCGCCGTGGTGCTCGGCAACGGCACCGGCAGCGGCGCCTGGCACCGGCGACTCACCCCCCTGGCCCCGGTGCTGCTGGTGGAGGAGCGCGGCACCACCCTGGCGGCCCGCGGGCGCTACTGGCAGCTCTTCCCCTGCCGGGGCTGGAAGCGGCTGCTGCCGATGGGGCTGCGCCAGCCCCCACGGGACTGGGACGACGTGGTGGCCCAGTTGCTGCTGGAACGCCAGCTGGGCCATCGCCTCGATCGCCCTCCGCCGGGGGCGGAGCGGCTCAGATCGTCGCCCGCACCGTGAAGGCGTAGTCACCGCCGGGCTCCAACTGGTAATCGGCCCGAAGCAGGAAGCGCAGCAGCGCGTCCTGAATCAGGGCCCGACCCAGGGATGGCTCCACGGACAGTTCGCCGCGATCGAACGACCAGCGGAAGGTCCACTGGAAGCCACCGGCCACCACCTCACCTTCGAGCAGCTGGCTGCTGAAGCTCTGGTGCAGCACCCGGAGCTGGGCGGTGGTGGCGGGAAGACGGCTCACGGATCGGCTGGCGCGGGGGTCGGGGGGAGCCCAGGGT
>CAYGQY010000191.1:0-4360 GCA_964352195.1 uncultured bacterium | reverse complement strand
GGGCAAGGGAGGCTGGCGGGAGTTCAGCCCCGAGGCGAGCACTGCCCGGCCCGAGAACCCTGAGGCCCCGGCCACCCCCCGACCCCGGCAGCGGGTCCGCGTGCAGCGCACCAAGGCCGGCAAGGGCGGCAAGACCGTGACCCTCATCACCGGCCTGGAGCTCAGTGAGACCGACGCCCGGGCCCTGCTCAAGCGGCTCAAGGCCACCGCCGGAAGCGGGGGCACGTTGAAAGCGGGCGTGATCGAACTCCAGGGCGATCAGCGGGCTCCCTGCCTGGAAGCCCTCACGGCGGAGGGCTTCCGGCCCAGAGAGGCGGGGGGCTGACCCTCCCCGCCTCTCTGGGCGACCTAGGACAATGGTCCCGAGTTTCCACCGACCCCCAGCGCGATGACAAGCCCCTCCGCCGACAGCAAGGCTTCCAACATCGTCTGGCACGACGCTTCGATCGACCGGGCCGCCCGGGCCCGCCAGCGCGGCCACCGCAGCGCGATCCTCTGGTTCACCGGCCTCTCCGGGGCGGGCAAGAGCACCCTGGCCAACGCCGTCAACGTGGAGCTGTTCCGGCGGGGACTGGCCACCTATCTGCTCGATGGTGACAACGTGCGGCATGGCCTCTGCCACGACCTGGGCTTCTCCGACGCCGACCGGGAGGAGAACATCCGTCGCATCGGGGAGGTGGCCAAGCTCTTCCTCGATGCCGGCGTGATCACCCTCACCGCCTTCGTCTCGCCGTTCCGGGCCGACCGGGAGCGGGCCCGGGCCCTGGTGGAGCCCGGCGACTTCATCGAGATCCACTGCGCCGCCGACCTGGCGGTCTGCGAACAGCGGGATCCCAAGGGGCTCTATGCCAAGGCCCGCGCCGGGGTGATCAAGGAGTTCACGGGCATCTCCAGCCCCTACGAGGCCCCCGAGGACCCGGAGCTGCGGGTTGATACCGGGGGGCGGAGCCTGGAGGAGGCGGCCCGTCAGGTGATCAGTTACCTGGAGCGTCAGGAGCTGATCGCGGCGGGGTGATCAGCGGCGGCTCCGGCAGGCCCAGGCGCCGGGCCAGTTCATCGAGAAAGGTCTTGAGGCAACTGGCCACCGGCACCGCCAGCAGCAGACCCAGCAGGTCTCCCAGCCCCAGCAGGCTGCCGACCCGGGCCCCCACCGGCAGGCTGAGCAGCAGCCAGGCCGGCTGCAGTCCGACGATCTGGCCCATCAACCGCGGCTGGATCCCCTGATCCACCACCTGGCCGACGCTGATTGAGGCCGCCAGCACCTTCACTCCGGTGCCGGGATCCTCCAGGGCCAGCAGCAGGCTCACCGCCACGATCGTCAGGGCGCTGGCATAGGGAATCAAGGTGGTGAAGCCGATCGCCACCCCGAACAGCACGCCGTAGGGGATCCCCAGCAGGGTGAACACCACGATCTGGGCGGCGCTGAGAATCAGGGCGAGGATCACCTGCCCGCCGAAGTAACCGCGAAAGGTGCGCACCGTGGTGGCGAGCACCAGGGCCCGCCAGCTCTCGGGCAACCAGCGGGCCAGCCCCTGGCTGATCGATTCGCCCCCGAGCAACAGGAAGATGGCCAGCACGATCACGATCAGGGTGTTGAGGGTGAGGGTGACCGTGGTGCCAAGCAAGCCAAGCAGCCGCTGACTGATCTGGGCGGCCAGCTGGGTGGAGCGGGTGAGCAGGGCGCTGCTCGGGTCGCCGAAATCCGCCGGCAGGCCGCGCTCAGCGGCCCAGGCCTGGGCCCGGTCCAGCAGCACCTCCCCCTCGGCGAGCCAGGAGGGCAGGGTGTTGAGCAGATCGCCCAGCTGCTGCACCAGCCGCGGCAGCAACCAGACAGCCACCAGCACCAGCAGCCCGAAGGCCAGACCCAGCACGAGCGTCAGGGCCAGCAGCGATGGAACCCCCCGTCCCCGCAACCAGCGGCTGGGCAGATCGAGCAGGAAAGCGATCAGGGCCGCCGTCAGGAACAGGGCGGGGAACGGCGCCAGCGGCAGCAGCAGCTGGCGCAGCACCCACAGATTGAGCACCAGCAGCGGCAGGGCCAGACCCAGCCGCTGCCAGGGCGCCAGGCCCGGGGCGAGGCTCATGGCTCCATGCCCCGCAGGTAGGCGGCGCTGCCGAGCTGACGCAGGCGAGCGTCCTTGCCGCAGATCTGGTCATGCAGCTGGCGCCGATACTCCACCAGGCGGGCGTTCAGGGCGGGATCGGCGAGGGCGAGGATCTGAACCGCCAGCAGAGCGGCATTGATCCCATTGCCGATGGCAATGGTGGCGACAGGGATCCCGGCCGGCATCTGGACGATCGAGTGGAGCGAGTCCACCCCCGAGAGCGCGCGGCTGAGCACCGGCACGCCGATCACCGGCAACGTCGTCAGAGCCGCCAGCATGCCGGGCAGGTGGGCCGCGCCTCCGGCGCCGGCGATGAGCACGCGCAACCCCCTGGGGGAGGCGCCTTCGGCGAAGGCCACCATCTCCAGCGGAGTGCGATGGGCGGAGAGCACCCGCACCTCCACTGGCACCTCGAAGTCCTCGAGCAGCTGCACGGCCGGCTGCATGGTGGGCAGATCGGAGTCGCTGCCCATCACCACGGCCACCCGGGCAAGGGCGCGGCCGTCGCCCGGTTGGGCCGGCGGAGGGGCGAACTCGGTGGAGGACGGCTCAACGATCACGACCGGGGGGCGGCGAGGATGGCATTCTCACGCTCGCCGCGTCCCCCTGCCGATGTCCCTGCGCTGGCTCAGCGACGTGCGGCTTCCCGAGGCCGGCCCCTGCACCCACCGGGCGAACCGCCGCTGGCGCGTCGGAGTCGACGGCGAGGGACGGATCGCCCGAGTCGAACCGCTGCCACCCGGCACGGTGGCGGCCGGGGAGCGCTGGGGGGGGGACTGGCTCAGTCCGCCCGCCGTTGATCTGCAGATCAACGGCGGACTGGGCCTGGCCTTCCCCGAGCTCACACCCCAGGATCTGCCCCGGTTGCTGCAGCTGCTGGAGCGGCTCTGGAACGACGGGGTCGAGGCCATCTGCCCGACCCTGGTGACCTGCGGAGTCGGCCAGCTCCGCCAGGCACTGGCGGTGCTGGAGCAGGCCCGGCTGCGGCACGAGCCGGGTCGCTGCCGCCTGCTGGGGGCCCACCTGGAGGGGCCGTTCCTCGCCCCCGAGCGGCGGGGTGCCCACAGCATCGCCCACCTCTGTCCACCGACTCTGGACGCCCTGCGCGAGCGCATCGCCGGCTTCGAGCGCTCGATCGCCCTGGTCACCCTCGCCCCCGAACTGGAAGGAGCCGGCGCGGTGATCGCCGCCCTGCGCTCCGCCGGCATCGTCGTCAGCCTGGGCCACAGCCGTGCCGACGCCGCGGCGGCCGAGCAGGCCTTCCAGGCCGGAGTGGGGATGCTCACCCATGCGTTCAACGCCATGGCCGGCCTGGGGCACCGCGCCCCGGGGCCGCTGGCGGTGGCGGCCCTGCGCGGCGATGTGGCGCTCGGTCTGATCGCCGACGGGATCCATGTGGCGCCGGCGATGGCCGTGCTGCTCCAGCGGCTGGCCCCCGGCCAGGTGGTGCTGGTCAGCGACGCCCTCGCCCCCTATGGCCTGGGCGCCGGGAGGCATCGCTGGGACCAGCGGGGGCTGCTGGTGGAGGACGGCAGCTGCCGGCTGGAGGACGGCACCCTGGCCGGCACCACCCTGCCCCTGCTGGAGGGGGTCAGCCGGCTGGCCGGCTGGAGTGCCAGGCCGGGCCAGGCGATCGCGGCGGCCACCGTCACACCACGCCGAGTGCTGGGGGCGCGCCAGCCGGTGGCGCCGATGCTGGTGGGTCGGTCCCTGCCCGAGACCCTGCGCTGGAGTCAGGACGGGGATGGGGCGGCTGGAGCACCCCTGCACTGGCGGAGGCCCCGCTGAGGCTCCGTAGGATCCGCCCCCACCCCACCCGAGCTCCCGATGAAGGCAGATCCGCCCCTGGACCCGAGCCGGACGGGCCCAACGGCCGACCGGCCGACAAGCCCGCTTTCCGGCCCCGCGGCGACCTGTCCGAAGCGGGCCGAGAAAGACGAGGTACGCGCCTACTTCAACAGCACGGGATTCGAGCGCTGGACGCGCATCTACAGCGACAGCGACGAGGTCAACAAGGTGCAGCGGAACATCCGCATCGGCCACCAGAAAACCGTGGATCAGGTGCTGGCCTGGCTGCAGGAGGAGGGCGATCTCCCGGCACGGAGCTTCTGCGACGCGGGCTGCGGCGTGGGCAGCCGCTGGCTGCCGCTGGCCCAACTGGGGGCCGGCCCGATCGCCGCCAGCGATCTCTCCGACGCGATGGTGGCCGAGGCGTGCCGCCGCGCCGGGGAGGCGGGGGTGCCCCCTACCCGACT
>CAYGQY010000190.1:0-4370 GCA_964352195.1 uncultured bacterium | reverse complement strand
GTGCCACAGGTGTCCACCAGGGGGAGATCGGGGCGCGGGCAGGGGAGGGACGTGGCCTCCCGCAGCACCGTTGCCATGGCCGCCAACTCCTCGCCGCTCACCCCCTTGGCCCGCAGCGCCGCCAGCAGGGCGCCGGTGAGGGCGGGCTCGATGGTGCCGCCGATCCACCCCTCCATCAGGGCGGTCGCATCGCCTTCGGCCAGCGAATGGCCTTGCAGCACCTGCTCCAGCAGGGCAGGCCAGGAGGGGGTGGGGACCATCGGCGCCGGGAATCGCTCAGAAAAAAGCCCGGGTGCAGGGCACACCGGGCCGGGTGATGGGGACACCTCCACTATCACCCGAAGGCACCGGATCTGGCGATCACCTGGCGGGACGCGCCGCGCTCATCCCTCCTGGGCAGCGGTGTCGAAGCCGCTGCCCACCGCTTCGGCCTGGGCCGCGGCCCCCGGCCGGTAGCCCGCGGCCCAGATGGCGCGGGTGCGGGTGTGGAGCTCTCCGCGGCTGAGACCCCAGAGCCGCAGGGCCTTGGCCAGATCCTCGCGCAGGTCATCGGCACCGGGAAATCCGTCGTAGCGCATCAGCAGCCGGGCCAGATCGACCAGCTGCGCCTCACCGGGCACCTCGGCGGCCAGCAGGGCATCCACCACCTCGCGATCGATGGCATAGAGCGGATGGGTCTGGGACTCGCTGCCGGGATCGCCCGAGCCCACGGGAGTTGGGGACGGGGCCATGGGACGCCTCCTTAGGTTGGATCCATCCTGCTGTGTGTCATGGCCGCCATCCGCCTGGGCCTGATCTGGCGGTACCTGCGTCCGCACCGGCGTCAGGTGCTGTTCGGTGTTGCGGCGCTGCTGGTGGTGAACCTGCTCAGCGTCAGCATCCCGCTGATGGTGCGCCGCGTCATCGACGATCTGCAGAGCGGTTTCGCCTTCAGCACCGTGCTGCGCCAGGCCGGCTTCATCGTGGTGCTGGCCAGCGTGATGGGGGCCGCCCGTCTGATCTCCCGGATGCTGGTGTTCGGGGTCGGGCGTCAGGTGGAGGCGAGCCTGCGCCAGCGCCTGTTCGATCACATGCTCCGGCAGGAGCCGGGTTGGGTGCAGACCACCGGCAGCGGCGAGGTGATCAGCCGCTCCACCAGCGATGTGGAGAACATCCGGCGCCTGCTGGGGTTCGCCGTGCTCAGCCTCACCAACACCGGCATGGCCTACGCCCTGACCTTGCCGGCGATGCTGATGATCGATCCCCTGCTGAGCCTGGCGGCGGTGGGGCTCTATCCGCTGATGCTGATCGTGGTCCGGCTGTTCGGGGGCCGCATGATGCGCCAGCAGCGCCGCCAGCAGGAGGCGCTCGGCAGCCTGAGCGACCTGATTCAGGAGGATCTCTCCGGCATCAGCGCCATCAAGATCTATGGCCAGGAGGATCAGGAGCGGCAGGCGTTCTCCCGTCGCAACGGGCGCTATCGCGATGCCGCCCTCTCGCTGGCCCGCACCCGCAGCACGCTCTTCCCGCTGCTGGAGGGGATCTCCTCCATCAGTCTGCTGCTGCTGCTGGCCTTCGGCAGCGGCCAGCTGGAGAGTGGCCGGCTGAGCATCGGCAATCTGGTGGCCCTGATCCTTTTCGTGGAGCGGCTGGTGTTTCCCACCGCCCTGCTGGGTTTCACCCTCAACACTTTCCAGACCGGCCAGGTGAGCCTGGAGCGCGTCGAGGAACTGCTCTCCAGGCGTCCGCGGGTGGAATCCCCGGCGGTGCCGGTTCCCCCCGCTGCGGCCGGCCGCGGCGCGGTGGAGGCCCAGGGGCTCACGGTCCGCTACGACGGCGCTCGCCGGGACGCCCTGACCGAGGTGAGTTTCCGGTTGCGGCCGGGGGAACTGGTGGCGGTGGTGGGACCGGTGGGCTGCGGCAAGACCACCCTGGCCCGGGCCATGGGCCGGATGGTGGAGGTGCCGGCCGGGCAGCTGTTCATCGACGGGGTCGACGTGACCGCCCTCTCGCTGGAGGATCTGCGCCACCAGGTGGCGCTGGTGCCCCAGGAGGGGTACCTGTTCACCGCCAGCCTGGCCGACAACCTGCGCTACGGCGATCCGGAGGCGGACCTGGCGGCGGTGGAGACGGCCGCCCGGCAGGCCCGGCTCGAGGGTGACATCCGCGGCTTCCCTGACGGCTACCAGACCCTGGTGGGCGAGCGGGGCATCACCCTCAGCGGCGGCCAGCGGCAGCGGGCCGCCCTCGGCCGGGCCCTGCTGGTGGAGGCTCCCCTGCTGGTGCTCGATGACGCCCTCGCCAGCGTCGACAACAACACCGCCGCCGAGATCCTCCGTTCGATCCGGCGGCAGGAGGGGCGCACCATCCTGATGATCAGCCACCAGCTCTCGGCCGCTGCCGCCTGTGACCGGGTGCTGGTGCTCGAGGACGGGCGACTGGTCCAGGAGGGACCGCACCAGGAACTGGTGGCGGTGCCCGGTCCCTACCGACGGCTGTGGGAACGGGAACGGGCCGAGGAGCGGCTCCAGGTGGCCTGAACCGCCTGGCGGAAGCCGCTGCCGCCGATGGGTTCATGACGAATCCCACCAGTTGTGGAGCGGGGCGGACAAGCGGGCCGGTCCGGGCTTAGCTGTGACCATCCGCGTGATCACGATGGAGAACCCCAAGGGCTATTCGCTCCGCTGCACCCTCACGTTCGGCGACATCTACGGCCAGGTGCTGGTCTGGATGGTGGTGATCTTCGTGAGCCTGGCGGCCGGGCTGGCCCTGATGGGCTCCAGCAAGCCGATCTTCGCCCTGGTGGGGGTGGGGGTGATCCTGGTGCTGTCCCTGCCCTTCCTGCTGTTCGCCTTCACCACTACCCTGCTGAACCACATCGCCCTGGAGCCGGCTGCGTCGGCCGATCGCGGTGCCTAGGCTCGCTCCAGCAGCCCCGTTTCGGTGTTCGGACTCTTCAGCACAACCGCCGGCAGCCCCAAATCCCGGATCGTGAGCCCCGAGGAGGCCCTGGCCGGCCGGGCCGCTGCGATCCCCACCTCCGAGCGCCATGGGGTGCTGGGCACCCCGATTCAGGCACCCCTGGAGGAGGGCCAGGAGGCGGTGAGCTTCGGCTGCGGCTGTTTCTGGGGGGCTGAGAAGGGCTTCTGGCGTCTGCCCGGCGTGGTGACCACCGCCGTGGGTTATGCCGGCGGCCACACCCCCAATCCCACCTACGAGGAGGTGTGCTCCGGACGCACCGGCCACACCGAGGCGGTCCGGGTGGTCTGGGACACGGCCCGGATCAGCTTCGCCGACCTGCTGAAGCTGTTCTGGGAATGCCACGACCCCACCCAGGGACTGGCCCAGGGCAACGACACCGGCAGCCAGTACCGCTCGGCGATCCTGTTCTCCCACCCCGGCCAGCGGGCCCTGGCCGAGGCCAGCCGCGACCAGTACCAGCGGCAGCTGTCCGAGGCCGGATTCGGGGCGATCACCACCGAACTGCTCGACGACAAACCGTTCTATTTCGCCGAGGCCCATCACCAGCAGTACCTGGCCCGCCCCGGCAGCCGCCCCTACTGCTCGGCCCGCCCCAGCGGCGTGCGTCTCGCCCCGTTCAGCGGGGCGTCCTTCCTGCTGCCGCCGGCTGTCTGGGACCAGTACGACTGGTCGATCCAGCACTGTGTGCTGCGCAGCTCCAATGCCCCGATCTCCCAGCCATGAGCATCCGGCCCCCTCGGGCGGCTCGGCCGTCCCCCGGACCCGCCGCAGCGCTGGCGGTCCTGCTGATGCCGGCGGCCGCGGCTCTTCCCAGCCTGGTTCCCCCCGCCCAGGCGATGTCCTCCCCCTGGTGGGAGAACTATGAGATCCGTGAGCAGTTCCTCTGCACCGATCGGCTGCAGGTGGTCGTCGAGCGCAACGACGCCCAGGCCTCGCTGATCGCCGGCCGCACCCGCACCACCCTGTTCCGCGAGGACTCGCCCTTGCCGGGTCTGCGCTACGGCACCGACCGGCTGCGGCTGATCCTGCGGGGGGATGAGCTCACCGTGGAGCGGCTTCCCCAGCGGATCCGCTGCCTGCGCACCGATCAGGTCTGAGCGGCATGACCCCCCTGTCCGACCGCAGCGTGATCGTGCTGGTGACAGCCACCCTCGGTCTTGTCTTCGCCCTCGTCTTCTGGTTTCTTCGCTTCAACCCGCCCGCGGACCAGCCGCTGCTCTGGAAGGAGGCACCGCAGCCGGGGGTTCCCCGGAGCCGGCCGGACCGCCCCGCCGGCACCCTGCTCTGAGCCGCCTTGGATCCCCCCGACGGCCCCTCCACCCGAAAACGCCAGCTCCATCCGCTGCCGAAAGGCCTGGTGGAGCTCTACGGGCTGCTGGCGGTGCTGTTCGTGCTGGTGCCCGAGTGGA
>CAYGQY010000189.1:0-4406 GCA_964352195.1 uncultured bacterium | reverse complement strand
CCTGGGCTGGGGGCCCGCCGGGCGGGGGTGGGACGGGGGGTGGCACCTGTGGGGCAGAAGCCCTGCGGCGATGCCATGCCCTTTGTCACCCCTTCGGAAAGACTTGGCGAGTTGCCTACGATGAATCCACTGAAGGCAGCAGAGACTGTGCGTACGTTCTCCGCCGTGATCGAGCGCTGCGCGGACACGGGCCTGCTTGTGGGCTACGTCCCTGGCTTCCCCGGCGCTCATAGCCAGGGGGAGACCCTTGATGAGCTGCAGGCCAACCTCCAGGAGGTGATCACCATGCTCTTGGAGGACGGCGAGCCGGCCCTGGGGAGCGACTTCGTGGGCCTGCAGCAGATCGTGGTGCCGGCCTGAACGTGGGCTCAACCCCCGTCCTCAAGGCCTCTGAGGTGGCGGACATTCTTCGGAAGCTGGGCTTCGATGTGGTTCGCCAACGTGGCTCCCATCTGCAGTTTCGTGATCCTCGAGGACGCTGCACCACAGTTCCTGTCCACAGGGGACGTGATATCTCTCCTCCGCTGCTTCGTCAGATCGCCAAGGACATCGGCATGACCCTGGAGCAGTTCCTCAGCCAACGCTGAGCCCCGAATCGGTGATGTGGCGCAGGCGACGCAGTTCGTGGGTGAGTGGTGATCTCAGGCGAGTTGCAGCAGCCAGGCTTTGAGGGTCTTCTCCAGACACTGCTGCGCGGCCCAGCCCCAGCTGGCTTCCTCCACCTCTGGATCCAGCAGACGGCGGGCCATCCTGAGGTCGCGGCGGGCGATGCGCAGCAGCCGCAGCGCTTCAGGCCTGGCCATCGAGCAGAACGCCCTCTCGCAGGGCCTCGTACACCAGGGAGCCTGGGTCCTTGGCTCGGCGGGCCACTTCGCTGCTCGAGTGGAGCACCAGGTCTACCGACAGATCCGGCTGCGCCACGGCACCCCAGAGGTCAGCGAGCAGCGCAAAGCGGTCGCGTTGCGCCAGCCAGGCATCAGGCACGGTGATCAGCAGGTCCACATCGGAGTCGGCCCGGCCATCACCGCGGGCCCTCGATCCGTAGCCGCAGGCTTCTCCGCAGGAGTAGAGACGCACATCAGCAGCAGGGATCAGCTGGCGAATGCCGGCAACCATGCCCGCCAGCCTCGGCTCGATCGGTTTGGAGGCTGAGGTGGCCGTCATGACTCCATTCTGACGACCACTGGCTTCGCCCGGTAGCAGGCACACCATCGCGGCGGTTTGGATGAACGCGCGCAGGCGCCCGTAGGTGGCGGAGGCTGGCCGGGGCATAGGCATCCTCGCTGGGGTGAGACGGGGTTGGCACTGGTGGAGGGGAAGTCCTGCGGGACGCCCTTGCGTGCGTCGTTTGTACTAACGTTGTCGAGCTACTCGGTTAGGAGACGGTTCGCCATGGCTGCCACCGGAGCTTCGCCTCCTGCGCGCTCAGCCCGGCTCGGCCTGCGCGCCACGCCGGAGCAGGAAGCCGTGCTGCGCCGTGCCGCCGAGGTGACCCACAAGTCGCTCACCGACTTCATCCTCGACAGTGCCTGTCTCGCTGCCGAGCAGGCGCTCCTTGATCAGCGCCTGTTCATGGTCTCGGGCTCCCAGGCCAAGGCCCTGATGGATCAGCTGGACCGCCCCGAACAGGCCAACGAGGGTCTGCGTGACCTGTTCACCCGACAGGCACCCTGGGACGCCCATTGACCTGGCGGCCGCCGGAGCCGCTGGCCGTCCAGCACCAGCTGGAAGGCTTTGACTGCGGCAGGCCCGCACTGAATCACTGGCTACTGCACCATGCCCGCCAGGCGCAGACCAGTGGCTCGGCCCGAACGTTCGTCGTCGCAGGCGAGGAGAACCGCGTCGCCGGCTACTTCAGCCTCACCGTGGGCCAGGTCGACACGGTGGAGGCCCCAGAGCGCATCCGTCAGGGCATGGGGCGATTTCCGCTGCCCGTGGTCATCCTGGCCAGGCTCGCCGTGTCAAGGGAGAACCATGGACGTGGCATCGGTGTCGGGATGCTTCAGGACGCGATCCGTCGGACGCTGGTGATCGCCGAGCAGGCCGGAATTCGGGCGATCCTGACCCATCCCATCGACGAAGACGCGGCACGCTTGTACACCCGGTTCGGATTCACCCCATCGCCGCTGCGCCAGCAGCAACTGCTTCTGCTCCTCAAGGACGCGAGGAAGATCCTCCGGTGAGCATCCTCCACCGCCTGCTACAGCCAGAAGCCCCAGGCTCCCTCCCGGAACGCCCTGCCGATCACGTGGGTACGCCACTGGCGGCGTTCCGCGGACTCACGCTCGGAATACAGCAGCAGATCCAGCGACACGTCCGCTTGTGCCAGCAGCCCCCACAGCTGATTGAGCACCTCAAAGCGGTTGCGTCCCTCCAGCCAGGCATCCGGGGCGGTGATCAGCAGATCGATGTCTGACTCGGGGCCAGCGGTGCCCCGTGCCCTGGAGCCGAACAGGCTCATCTGCGAGGCCGGGATCACGCCATGGATGACCGCCGCCATCCCCTCCAGGCGCGCATCGATCGGCAGGGCAACCGGGTGCTCATGCCATGCATTCTGATGGATCCCGCCATTCCCGCAGGCGGCGGAGGGCGGCGGTGGCATAGGAGCATCCTGTCGCTGGCAGGCCAGTGTTGGCGCGGGGTGTGACGGGGGTAGTACTGGTGGAGGAGAAACTCATGCGCCATGGCATCCATCACCCCAGTCCCTTTGCTCCCCTTTGATCGTGCCTGCAGTGAATCGCTCGCTGGGTGTGATGGCGATGACGCCCATGTCTGACCTGCTGCAACTGCCGGCGAGCGAGCGGCTGGCTGGGCGATTACCCTCTGGGACAGCCTCAATGATCAGGCCCGTGATGGGGCCTTGTCGCTCGACCCTGCCCTCTGCGCCGAGCTCGACCGGCGCTGGGCGATCCATCTTGCCAACCCCGAAGCGGCGGTGCCCTGGGATGAGGTGCGGAGCCAGCTCGGCATCGGTTGATCTGCTGGAAATCCAGCGCTGGTACGGAAGGCGTGAGTCGGCGTTGGCAAAGAGCTCTGCTGAAACCGTTGCAGTTTTGATCCACGGCCGGGTCCGCAGGCTGGTGCTGAGTCGATTTCCCTATGCCCTCTAGTTCCGCGCCCTGCCGGGATCCCTTCCGGTATGGGCGTGATGCAGCGGCACGAGGTGTTTATACTCTTGTCTATACGCTTGATGGTCATGGCCGCCACCCCTTCCCGCCAGGCCCTGCGCCGCTGGGGCAACAGCCTCGGCATCCGCTTGCCCGCCTCCATTGCCCGTGAGGCTCAGCTTCAGGTGGATCAGGCCGTGGAACTCTCCGTTGTGGACGGAGGCGTGATGATCCGGCCGGTGCAGCATCGCCTTTCCCTGGCCGAACGGCTGGCGGCCTACGAGCCCATGGCTGGCGAACCCACCGAGGCCATGGCCTTCCGTCCGGTTGGTGCTGAGGTCATTGAGTGAGTCCCCGCCCTGCCGTCCAAGGCTGGGTGCCCGATCGCGGCGACGTGATCTGGATCGACCACAACCCCCAGGCCGGCCGCGAGATCAAGGATCACCATCCTTTTGTGGTGCTCTCCACCGCTTCCTTCCATTCCACCGTGGGCCTGGTCGTCGGTTGTGCGATGACTTCAGCCCCCTACAACCGTGGTTCCACCCTTGCCGTGGATCTGGGTCCCATTCCCGATCGGCCGGGTGCCCACAGATACGTGCTGTGCCAGCAACTCGAATCGTTCGACTGGCGCGCCAGGAGCGCTCGCCCGCATCCGCTCGGGCGACTGCAGGACTCCCAACTGGAGGAGGTGTTGGCCATTGTGGGGCAGATCCTTGGGTATGTCGTCTGAGCCCTGGGACGCCAGTTGACGCTCGATCGAAGACCTGGCCGGCAGCGTTGATTGTTGAGGGCTAGGGCGTGGCTGCGCCGGCCCAGCGACGCCACGAGCATCAGCGGTTGGTCGATGGGGCTCATGCGCATGCGCTCGGCGATGAACGCGCGCAGGCGGAGGAAGGCAGCGGAGGGGGGCGGCTGCAGCCAACCTGGCTCCGGGTGTGGCTGTGCCGCCCCGGTCCCTCTGCCAAGACAGGGAAGCATCCCGCCCACCACTGTCAGAGTGGTCCAACTGGAGGGCGCCATGCAGGAAATCCTTTTCGTAGTCGAGGAAGCAGAGGATGGGTCCTTCCGGGCCAGCGCAGCTGCCGCCGCGATCCACACCGAGGCCGACACCCTCGAGGAGCTCCACCAGGAGATCCGCGACGCGGTCGTCTGCCACTTCGATCCCGGCCAGGCGCCGCCCCTGATCCGCCTCCATCACGTCAGACAGGAACTGCTGGCCCTGTGAGGATTCCGCGGGACGTCAACGGCCAGCTCCTGGCCGAGCGTCTGCGGCGCCATGGCTATGTGCTGACGCGGCAG
>CAYGQY010000188.1:0-4412 GCA_964352195.1 uncultured bacterium | reverse complement strand
ACCCTACTGGGGACTTCGGCCGGCATCGCCCTCCAGCAGGTGGCCCTCCAGCAGCTCCCGGCCGGGCTGGCCGTGGCCCTGCTGGCGACGGCCCCGGTGATGGCTCTGCCCCTGGCGGGATTGGAGGGCGATCGGCCCGGTCCGGCCGGCGCCGGCGCCGCGCTGCTGGCGCTGGCCGGCGTCAGCCTGGTGGTGGCGGCGGGTCCGTGAGGCTGAGGCGGGATCGGGCCGCCGCCTCGGCCGCGTCGATCAGATCGCCCAGCTCCAGGGCCAGGGGGTCGCGGCGGCGGTCGATCGCCAGTTGCTCGAGCTGGCGGGCGCCGCTTTCCAGTTGCTCCAGGAGCACCTGGCGAAACTCAGGTTCCGAAGCCAGGGAGGGGGTATGGGCCAGCCAGCTCCGAAGGCTGGACCGGGAGGGCATGGACCCCTCCCGCCGGCCGGCGATCTGCTGCAGGCTGCGGAGGCAGTGGGCCAGCAGCCGCAGGTGATGGCGTTCCAGGGTTGGCAGCAGGGTGGCCTCAAGCAGGGCGAGATCTGCCTGATCAAGGGGGCCCGTCTCAGCCATCCGCTCCAGCGACGCTGCCGTCCCGGGGGGTGAGCCGGAAGCCGCAGGAGTGGCCCCCTTCCAGCCTCCAGTGGACCCGCTCCACGCTGCAGTCGGGGAAGGTGTGCCGCATCTGACGCAGCTCCTGGTCACAGAGGACGGGGAACTGTTCGGCGAGACGGGAGACCGAGCAGTGAAACTCGCTCAGGCACCAGGAGAGTCCATCGTCCTCCCGGCGGCATTCCGAGACATACCCTTCCGAGCGCCTCAGCTCGACCAGCCGGTCGAGTCGTTCGGTGAGCGTGCCCTCGCCGATGCGCTGACGATCGATCACCGCTTTGGCCAGGGCCTGCTGCCGCAACAGCTTCTGGACCGTGTCGGGGGGAAGGCTGGACGCCATCGACTGCAGCAGGCCCATGGCGAACTGCTCGTGGCCATCGGGGAACTGGCCGTGACCCGCAGGGGTGAGCTGCCAGTGGTTGCTCGGTCGGCCCGGACCTTCGGCCGCTGGACTGGCTTCCACCAGCCCTTCTTCTTCCAGGCTGCGCAGATGGCGCCGCATCACCTGAACGGACACCTCAAGGCTGGAGGCCAGCTCGGTCGCCGTGGCCTCCCCGAGGCGGAGAAGCAGGGACAGGGCCGCCTCTCGGGTTGGGGCCTGGGCGGAGGCACTCATTCGGATGCTCGGCCGGATTCCAGGACTATCTCGGACCTGCCCTCACCTTGCCACGGCTGGCCGGCTGTTGTGGAGGGTGCAGCCCCCGGTGGGGGAAGGGAGACGGAACCCCAGGGGGTTGGAGGGTCACAATGGGCGCCGTGTCTGTCCCCAGCCCCAGCCCTGCTGCCCTAGGGTGCCAGGAAACGAAACCACGGAGTTTCGTAACTCAGGTTCGGTTCCCTCCCGGCCCGGTCTCAGTCCATGGCCACCCCGCCGGTGCCCGGTCGGAGCGTTTCCCAGCCAGAGCGATCTCCAGCGCGTACCCCTCCCAGCCAGCCAGGACCTCAGGCCAGCCCGAACGTTCCCAGGCGCAGCCACTGCCCAACCAACCATCCCGGGATCGGGCCTGGCCCCCCGATCCCGGCAATTCCCCCGATGCTGACCATGTCCGACGCTCCTTCCGCCGCGGCGGCCCCCTCCACGGAAAGCCTGGAAGTGATCCGGCGCTTCGCCGAAACCTACGCCCAGCGCACCGGCACTTTTTTCTGCAGTGACCCCGGGGTCACTGCCGTTGTGCTGGAGGGTCTGGCCCGCCACAAGGAGCAGCTGGGCGGGGCGCTCTGCCCCTGCCGGCATTACGAGGACAAGGAAGCGGAGGTGGCTCAGGCCTTCTGGAACTGCCCCTGTGTGCCCATGCGGGAACGCAAGGAGTGTCACTGCATGCTGTTCCTCACCGAAGACAACCCCTTCCGCGGTGAGGAGCAGACGATCGGGATCGAGGAGATCCGCGCCCATACCACCGACGCCGCCACCTGAGAACCATGAGCAGCGCTTCCTCCGTTGGAGATCTGGTGAGTCAGCCGTACAAGTACGGCTTCGTCACCGATATTGAAACCGAGAAGATTGACAAGGGCCTCAGCGAAGACGTGGTCCGGCTGATCTCCGCCAAGAAGGAGGAGCCTGCCTTCCTGCTCGACTTCCGGCTGCGGGCCTATCGGCAGTGGCTCCGCATGAAGGAGCCCGACTGGGCCGCTCTCGGCTATCCGGTGATCGATTACCAGAGCATCATCTACTATGCGGCACCGAAGCAGCAGGAAAAAAAGGCCAGTCTTGATGAGGTCGATCCAAAACTGCTCGAAACCTTCGACAAGCTGGGCATCCCCCTCGGTGAGCAGAAGCGGCTCAGCAATGTGGCTGTCGATGCAGTTTTCGACAGCGTTTCCATCGCTACCACTTATAAGGAGAAGCTGGCTGAGCACGGGGTCATCTTTTGCTCGATCAGCGAGGCCGTCAAGGAGCATCCCGAACTGATCGAGCGCTATCTCGGTACGGTGGTGCCCGGCAATGACAACTACTTTGCCGCTCTCAACTCCGCTGTTTTCAGTGATGGCTCATTCGTCTTCATCCCCAAAGGGGTGGAGTGCCCGATGGAGCTCTCCACTTATTTTCGCATCAACTCCGGTGACACGGGGCAGTTTGAGCGCACGTTGATCGTGGCTGAGGAAGGGGCTTCGGTCAGTTACCTGGAAGGCTGCACTGCCCCGATGTTCGACACCAATCAACTGCATGCCGCCGTGGTGGAGCTCGTCGCCCTGGACGACGCTTCTATCAAATATTCAACGGTTCAAAATTGGTATGCCGGCGATGAAAATGGCGTTGGTGGAATCTATAATTTCGTGACCAAGCGCGGGCAGTGCCGTGGAGACCGCAGCCACATCAGCTGGACCCAGGTGGAAACGGGATCGGCCATCACCTGGAAGTATCCCAGTTGTGTGCTCCAGGGGGCTGACTCGGTGGGTGAATTCTATTCCGTGGCACTCACCAACAACCTCCAGCAGGCTGATACCGGCACCAAGATGGTCCATGTGGGCCCACGCACGCGCTCCACGATCGTGAGCAAGGGAATCAGCGCTGGCCATTCCTCCAACAGTTACCGGGGGCTGGTGCAGATCGGACCGAAGGCTGCCGGTGCCCGTAATTTCAGTCAGTGCGATTCGATGCTGATCGGTGATCAGGCCGCGGCCAACACCTACCCCTACATCCGCTGCCAGCAACCCGATGCCAACATCGAGCATGAGGCCAGCACCTGCCGCATCTCCGCCGATCAGCTCTTCTATCTCCAGAGTCGGGGCATCGGCTTTGAGGAGTCGGTGTCGATGATGGTCAGCGGGTTCTGCCGCGACGTGTTCAATCAGCTGCCGATGGAGTTCGCCGCCGAAGCCGACAAGCTCCTGGCCCTCAAGCTCGAAGGCTCCGTGGGCTGACCGCACTCCCACCCAAGTCCTCCCCAACGATTTACCCGTGATCCGACCCGACGCCGACATCCTTCTTGAGATCGTTGATCTCCACGCCCGCGTGGAGGATCAGCCGATCCTCCACGGTGTGAATCTCACCATCCGTGCCGGAGAGATCCATGCGGTGATGGGTCGCAATGGCAGTGGCAAGAGCACTCTTTCCAAGGTGCTCGCCGGCCATCCGGCCTACACCGTCACCCGGGGAACGGTCCGCTACGGAGGAGTCGACCTGCTCGAGCTCGAGCCGGAGCAGCGGGCCCGCATCGGCCTCTTCCTGGGCTTTCAGTACCCCATCGAGATTCCCGGGGTCAGCAACCTGGAGTTTCTGCGGGTGGCTACTAATGCCCGCCGAGGGGAGAACGGAGCCGAGGAATTGGATACCTTCGCCTTCGAGGATCTGGTGCGGGATCGCCTGCGGGTAGTGCAGATGGATCCGGCCTTCCTGGAGCGCAGCGTCAACGAGGGCTTCTCCGGGGGTGAGAAGAAGCGCAACGAGATTCTCCAGATGGCCCTGCTCGAGCCGAACGTGGCCATCCTCGATGAGACCGATTCCGGTCTGGACATCGATGCGCTCCGGATCGTGGCCGGGGGAGTCAACCAGTTGGCCACTCCCGACAACGCCACGGTGCTGATCACCCATTACCAGCGGCTGCTCGATGTGATCACCCCCGATTTCGTCCATGTGATGGCCGCCGGGCGGATCCTGCGCACCGGTGGAAAGGAGCTCGCTCTCAAGCTTGAGAAGCGCGGCTATGACTGGATCGACCAGGAGCTCGCCGCCCTGGAGGCGGTCTGATGGTGGCCTCCCTGTCCAGCACTGGGCCAGCCCCGGTCCCCAGCTCCGATCCTGCGCTCAGCTCCGCCTGGGTCTCCGCTCTTCTGGATCGCCTGCCTTCTCCCTGCGGTGAGCTGGAAG